>JAKAHF010000129.1 GCA_021815245.1 Actinomycetes bacterium | reverse complement strand
ACGCGGTCGTCGAAGACGACACGTCCGGCCCAAGCGCGCCGGGGCAGGTAGGGGCAGTCGAGGTCGGGGCGCCTTCACGGGTCGAGTGTCCCCGCCTCCCTAGGACGAACCGACGGTTTGGACTATTCTGAGGCCAGGCAGGAATCGCCGTAGATCATCGCGCTCCGGAGGTTGTGAGCCATGCCCAGACTGGTGAGAGTCGCGCTCAAGACCCGTTTTCAGACGCTGTACCTGGCGATCGCATGCGTGCTGCTACTCGCGCTGGTTTCGCTGACGTTCGGACTCACTCCCGCAGTCGCCGAGGATGGCTACTGGAAACAAACCCAGGTAGACACCCTCGCTTTCGAGTGGGATGACATGCACACGTTCTCCGTGGGTGATGGTTCAGCCACCCAGACCATCGTTTCCTCGGGCACCGGCGACGTCTTCCGTTCGACAGGCACGTGGACCACTCCGAAGAGCACGTATGCGGCGGGCGAGATCGTCGAGTTGACGCTCAGCCTCAAGATCGACGAGTACGTTCGCAATGCGAAGGATGATGGGTACATCCACCCGGGGTTGAACTCCGTGGGTGACGACATCACCGCGCGAATCGACGCGCCGGGCATGCAAGGTGGATCGCGGACGAACGGCGCCGTGCTGCTCAGAGACGCTTCTGGGGAGTACATATTCGGCGTCAGAGGCTCTGATGGCCAGCGGGTGGTGCCGTCTGTCGCCGCGACCGTGACGGGGGCGTTCCCGGCCGGCTACTCCAACGGCGAAGAGCGGGCGATCTACGTGGAGACCCATAGCGGCGCCGCCCGCTATACCTACGTGTGGACGACAGGCGGCGAGACACCCACCACGGGAGCCACGGAGGACAGCACCGATACTACCGAAGTGGTTCTGTATGACTCGCGCGTGCGGTTCAGGGAGATGAAGGGGCAGGTCGAGGTGTGTCTGCCGATCGGGTACACGGCCGACGGGCCTTTCTATGAGGAGCCACGCAAGTGGGTCCGTGCCGATCGGAGCACCCGGATTCTTGTCGGAACGATCATTAGGGTGCCGCACGGGGCATCCGCGAAGCTCTCTCATCCATATGGATGGAAGGTGGCACTCGGTTCGGAGACGACCGTCACCATCGGGCGGTTCTGGTCGCCCGAGTCCATGCTGCCCGAGACCGGTCTCGCCGAGACCCTCAAAGATGCCATCGGCCTCGATGTCGGGTGGATAGCCGCCGAACTCGACGCCGCGAGCACGATGTACACGGACACGTCCGTGGAGTTCAGGATGAAGCGGGCGGTGGTGAAGGTCAAGGGCACGCGGTTCATCCTGGAGGAGGACGGGGTCGCGTCGACGGTCAAGGTGATGGAGGGGACGATCGACGTCGAGTCCATAGCCGACGGAACCTCCCAATCCCTGGGTGCCGGTGAGATGCTCGCCGCGACGTCGGCCGGCCTGGGTGGCAAGACGGGCTTCGATGTGGACGCCGAAACGGCTGCCCGGGAGGCCCTCGCGGGGCAGGAGAAGTCTGATGGGTTGCCTGGCTGGGTCATCGCGGTCATAGTCGTGGCGGCGGCCGTTGTCGTTGCCGCGGCGATCCTCGCGGTGACCCTGGTTCGGTACAAGAAGGCACGGAGGGTGTCTACCCAACCCTCCTACGGACAGCCGCCTTACGGACAGCCGCCCCATCCGCAGCAGACCTCGTTCTGCCGGCAGTGCGGCGTCCCGCTCCGAACCGGAACGCCGTTCTGTGAGCGCTGCGGGGCGCCACAGGGAGGATGATCTCTCTGGTGTGTCGGCCCTAGGCTTTCTGCGGTGGGTCCAGGTCCCACCGTGGTCGGCTATACTCGGCTGACCATGAAGCCCGTTGGCACAAAACTCATCGCTCAGAACAAGAAGGCCTTCCACGACTACTTCATCGAGGAGACGCTGGAGGCAGGCATCGCCCTGACCGGCACCGAGGTCAAGTCGTTGCGCGCCGGCCGGGTGAACCTGCGCGACTCGTACGCCTCCGTCGAGAAGGGTGAGTTGTGGCTCATCGGCGCGCACATCAGCGTCTACGAGCAGGGCAACATCTTCAACCACGACCCTCTGCGCCCGCGCAAGCTTCTGGTGCATGCCCGGGAGTTACGCCGTCTTTACGGCAAAGTGCAGGTGGCCGGCTACACAATGGTGCCGACGAAGATGTATTTCAAAGATGGACGTGCCA
This sequence comes from Actinomycetes bacterium, assembly GCA_021815245.1. The sequence goes on along the minus strand of JAKAHF010000129.1, from coordinate 4,524 downwards.
AGGTGGAGATCGGCCTTGCCAAGGGCAAGGCTACCTACGACAAGCGGCAGACCATCGCCCAGCGAGAGGCGAACCGCGAGATCGAACGCGCGTTCAGGCGGGGAGATCGCGACGACTAGGGCGGCGAACCTGCGGAGGACTAGACCGAAAGGTTGGTGGGTCGTATGGACTTTAGTGTGACCGGGTGGATCCAGAGCATACTCGAGGCCGAGGCACGGTTGGCCATGCCGATCACCACCTCTCTCGGCATGGAGTTGCTCGGCCAGCCGCTCGGCCAGGTGTTCGTCGACGGCCAGGTCCAGTCCGACTGCATCGTCGCTCTTGCCAAGAAGTACCCGTCGATCGCCGCGCTCACCCAAATGGACCTGTCCGTCGAAGCCGAAGCGTTCGGTGGCGTCGCGAAGCTCTCCGACACTGAGGCGCCCACCATTGTGGGCGGCCTTGTCACCGACATGGCCAGCGTTGAGGCTCTTGCCGTGCCGAAGGTAGGTGCCGGCCGGACCTGGGAATACCTTCGAGCGGCGCGCCTGACGGCGGGACAGATCGCCGATAGGCCCACGTTCGGCGGGGTCATCGGACCCTTCTCGCTGGCCTGTCGCTTGATGGACATGGGTGAGCTCATGTCGGCCACCAGGCGTGACCCGGACCTGGTGCACGCCCTCCTCGAGAAGTGTGTCTCGTTCCTCACGACCTACGCCCGGGCGTTCAAAGACGCCGGCATCAACGGCGTCATCGTTGCCGAACCGGCCGCCGGTCTCATCTCGCCTGCGTTCTGCCAGACGTTCTCCTCCGACTACGTCAAGAGGATCGTCGACGCGACGCAGGACGATACGTTCGCCGTCATACTGCACAACTGCGGCAATACGTCGGGACAGATCACGGCGATGCTCTACACGGGCGCCAAGTGCCTGCATTTCGGCAACGCTGTCGACATGAACCTGATCATGCCGCAACTGCCCAAGGACGTCATCGGATTCGGCAACGTCGACCCGCTCAAGGTCATGAAGCTGGGCGAGGCGTTCCACGTCAAGAGCCGCACCCTGGAGCTCCTCGAACAGATGGGCAAATACAGGAACTTCGTGCTCTCCACGGGCTGTGAAGTGCCGCCAGGGGCGACCATCGAGAACCTCGACGCGTTCTTCAAGACGCTCGATGTCTACAACATGACTCAGGCCATCAGGACGAAGTGGCTCTTTGGCAAGTAGGCGCAACATTTGAGATAGGGAGTGGGCAGATGAGCCTCAAGAACAAGGTCGTCGTTGTGACCGGCGCCACCTCTCGGATGGGAAGGGCGATCTGCGACGTGTTCACCCGGGACGGAGCGCGTGTACTCGCGGTTGCCATGGGCCAGAAGCGCCTGGACGAACTCGTGGAGTACGCGGCTCGTCATGGTGGCGAGATCGTGCCCTTCGTTGCCGACATGACCAACAAGGAGCACATCGTGCTCATGATCGACGAGGCCGTCAAACGGTTCGGGCGGGTGGACGTGCTCGTCAACAACGCGGGTATCATGGACGACTACAGTCCCGTGGGCGAGTTTGACGAGGAACTCTTCGAGAAGGTCATGATCCTCAACCTCGGGGCTCCCGCCTATGCCATGCGGCGGGTCATCAGGGAGTTCGAGAAGCAGGGCGGTGGCGTCATTATCAACATCGCCTCAGTTGCAGGGCTCTTCGGCTGCAGGGCGGGTGCGGCGTACACGGCCTCCAAGCACGGGCTCATCGGTCTTACCAAGAACACCGCCTATATGTACTCCAACAAGAACATCAGGTGCAACGCCATCTGTCCCGGTTCCATCAAACGCGAGGCCGACAGCCACGAGTTCGTCGATCTGCTCAACGACAGCGGCAAAGCCATCGCGGAGCGCGGCATGAGTCTGGTAGACCGACCCGGCGAGTCGGAGGAGATCGCCGACGTGGCTCTGTTCCTCGCTTCCGAGGGCTCCTCGTACATCAATGGGCAGGCTCTGGTTGTCGACGGAGGCTGGACCTGCTACTAAGCCCCAGGTGGTCGGCTTCACCATCGGGTCCAGGAGTCGCGGCGACCGCGACGAGTAGGCCGAACCTCGTGCGCGGCACCTGCCGCCCCGCACGAGATCACGCCGTCCGTGGCTTCGTTATTCAACAGCCTCTCAGAAGCGCGAGATTCCCCTGCCCGCCTCGGCGGCATTCTTGGCGTCGTTGACCATGTGCTGCATCTCGGCACCGCACCCAGAAGCGCAGTATGCGGTTCCTGGGCTTGCGTGTCGACACGTCTTCCATCGGCCCCCCTTGGTCGAAGCTGGCGCTGCCGCGGAGCCGCTCGCGTGTTGGCGTTGCGAGGATGTGGCGGCTCACAAGGAGTATAATCCCTGCACTCAGTCAGCGCGGCGTCAGGAACCGCGTGTCTGGGTCTCGTGGGGGCGACATGGTTTCGACGGGGCTCATGTCTGAGTTTGGGTAGCGAGCCGAGATCCCAGCCGTTCTCGTTAAACAGGTTGGAAAAAAACAATTGCCAAACCTGAATTGGCTCTGGCCGCTTAGTCTGAACAAGACTTAAGCGCCTGTCGCGCCTCCTCGGCCTGTCGTGGAGGGTCGCGGCATAAACCAGGCGGGCTTACTCCCGGCGAGGACCGCCGGCGACGGGAGAACATCTTAGGCGGCTGGCCGGACGCACCCAGCTCCTACGGGGGCGCGAGGCGAGAAACGTAGTAGGGGCTACGCTCGTAGACACCTGGGCCAGACGGGTTTCGGACGGGGGTTCGATTCCCCCCGCCTCCACCAACCACGCTCCAGAACGGGGGGGCCGGTGGAGAACTTCGCGCCGCTTGTGGCGCTCATGATGTCGCCGGCGATGCTGGGAGTCTTCATCTGGTACGTCGCGAGTCTCGCTCTCGTCCTGGGGCGCCGTCTGCGGGTTCCAGTCCAGCTTCGGGCCTGGGTATCGCCGCGGCGACTCTGACTGCCGCCGCCTTCTTGGCGGATGCGACGGCAAGTGCGCTCTACTTTCCCACCGCCGATATTGCTGAGGGTTTCTCTCCTGAGAACGGGTTGCTCACGGGAGTCTATGCGGGTTCGTTTCTTGCAGGCGTGCCGCTGACGATCGCGTGCGTCGTGGTCGTGCTTGTGTTCTGGACGAGGTCGAGCGTCGCTGGCGGCATGCTTCTAAGGCTGATGACCTGGAATTCGTGGAGTGGCTACGTGCCGCCGGACCCGAGGTTCTGCCCGTGCTGCCGTCGACGGCTCGTGCCGGGCCGCTTCTGCCTCCATTGCGGTGCCGAACTGGTCGACGCTTGGTCGCCACCGTCCGCGGGTTCATAACGAACACGATTCGGTATATCCTAGGCGCGGCAACCCACCAGCGCGGGAGACGGGCCAAGTGAGTGAGAACCTAAGAGGCAAGATCGCGGTAGTCACGGGATCGGGACAGGGGATCGGCCGCTCGATCGCCATCCAGATGGCGCGCGAGGGCGCCAGCGTTGTCACCAACAACCGCAGACCCGGTTCCACCGGCTTCGCGATCATGAGCGACGAACTGGTCAAGAATCTCAGCGCCGAGCAGCGCGCTTCCCTGGCCAAAGAGGCCGAAGCGGCCGCCGGTGACGCCGAGACGACGGCAAAGACCATCCGCGACTTCGGGGGCACGGCGGAGCCGTTCTTCGGCGATGTGAGCGACTTCAACACGGCGCGCGACCTCATCGAGATGACGGTCGACAGGTTCGGGCGTATCGACATCCTCGTGAACGTGGTCGGCACCTTCGCGTTCAGTCCCATATGGGAGATGGCCGAGGAGACCTGGGACAGGGTGTGCGACGTGAAGCCCAAGGCGCACTTCAACTGCATCCGCCACGCTCTGCCGCACATGATGGAGCGCAGGCACGGGCGCATCATCAACTGCACCTCCGGCGCCTTCAAGTGGGGCGGCATGCGCCAGGCGAACTATTCGGCGGCAAGCGCGGGCGTCATCGGGCTCACCTATGCGGTAGCCCAGGAGGTGGCGCCATACGGCATCACCTGCAACGCCTTCGCCCCGGGAGCCCGCACCCGCGCGGGCTTCGAGCTCGACGCCTACGAGCAGGCCATGCCCGAGGGCAAAGGGCCGTGGTCGCACGAGAGCTTGAGGCTCCCCATTTCCGACAGCCCCAGCCCCGACGACATCGCGCCGTTCATCTGCTACCTGTCGACCGACGACGCGGCCGGCATCTCAGGGTCGGTGTTCTTCGTCATAGGGTCGGCCGTCATGGTCTACGGCGAGATGGACTTCGTAGGCAACATCGTCAAGCCAGACGGCCGCTGGACCGTGGATGCCTGGGCTCCCTTGGATGGGCGAGTGATGAACGGCGGCGCGCGCCTCAGCTTCTAACTCCGCGCGATACTTATCTGCTGTAAACCACAGGCGCTGAAATCCTGTTGAGAATGCTGTTCTTTCCCACCATGCGCACAAATAACTGATGCCGCCCCGGCGACAAGCTGGCCGCGCTCCAAACTCCGCTCACCGCCGCGGGAAGATTGGCAACCAGGCGCAGATTCTCGCCGTCGCCTGAGT
>JAKAHF010000128.1 GCA_021815245.1 Actinomycetes bacterium | reverse complement strand
CTGAGCGTGCGCGACACCGGCATCGGCATAAAAGATGAGCACCTGCACAGCTTGTTTCAACCTTTCAAGCAGGTCGAGACCGGTCTTGCCCGCAACCACGAGGGCACCGGGCTGGGTCTCGCGATCTGCCGGCGCCTGGCCGATCTTCTTGGTGGAGACGTCACGGCTGAGAGCGAATTCGGGGTGGGCAGTACCTTCACACTGATACTGCCGACGAACGGAGGGGGGCACCATGCGCGCGAAGATGCTGCTGATTGAGGACAACGAGCAGAATCAGTACCTCGTCACGTTCCTGCTCGAGAAGCATGGCTACCAAGTTGTCGTGGCCCCCGACGGCCTCCACGGGCTGGAGTTGGCCGCGAGGGAAGTGCCAGACCTCATTCTGCTCGACATCCAACTTCCGCAGATGGATGGCTACGAGGTTGCGCGTACCCTGCGCCAGAATCCGGCGCTGGCGACGGTGCCCATCGTGGCCGTGACCTCGTACGCCATGATGGGAGACAAGGAGAAGGCGCTTGCTGCGGGTTGTGACGGCTACCTCGAGAAGCCGATCAATCCCGAGACGTTCGTGGTGCAGGTCGAGGGCTTCCTGCCGCAGGCGGCGAGGGGAGGCGTCTCGTGAAGCGCGTGCTGGTCGTCGACGACCACGAAGAGAACCTCTATCTACTGAGAGTCCTGTTGGAGTCGCAGGGGTACGTGGTCGACCTGGCGAGAAATGGAGCAGAGGCTCTCGAGACGGCCCGCGAGCGGCCGCCCGATCTGATCGTTTCTGACATCTTGATGCCGGTCATGGACGGCTTCGCCCTCTGCCGAACCTGGAAGGCGGATGAGGATCTGCGCGACGTTCCCTTCGTCTTCTATACCGCGACCTACACCGATCCCCGGGACGAGCGCTTGGCCAAGGATCTGGGGGCCGACGCTTTCATCACAAAGCCCGCCGAACCCGATGTCTTCCTGGCTCTGATAATGGATGTTCTGACCAGGGCGGAGGAGGGGCACCTCGAGGCCGCGCGTGTGCCCGATGCCGAGGAGGACACGGCTCTCAAGCAATACAACGAGGCTCTCGTGCGCAAACTCGAACAGAAGATGCTCGCGCTCGAGCAGGCCAACGAAGCCCTGCAGAGGGGCATGGACGAGCGGCAGCGAACTGAGGATGCACTGCGCCGGCAGGTGGCCCTCGATGAGTTGGTCGAGGACGTGCTCTCGCGCACGGTGAGGGCTCCCGCGAGCGAGCTCGACGCGATCATAGAGTCGGCATTGGGGCGCATCGGGGACTTTGTCGACGTCGATGCCGTGCTGGTCTTTCAGGCGGCGGAGGATCGAAGAAGCTGGCAGGCGACCCATCGCTGGGCCTCACCCGATGCCGGGTCCCTGTTGGACATGCTGAAACGCATTCGAGTGGGCATGCTGCCCTGGGTGGAGTCGGAGCTTCTCGGCGGCCACACCATCTGCATGCGCTCCCTCGACGATCTGCCCGAGGAAGCGGCCGACCTGAAGCTGATCCTGCAGCGGCAGCGGCGCAACTGCGTACTCATGCTTCCCCTTCACGGCAGCGGCTCACTGGTGCAGGGGTGCATGGTCATGTCGGCGATCAGCGACCGGCCCCAGTGGCAAGAACAAGACATACGGCACTCGGAGCAGTTGGCCGGGGCTGTGGCCAGCGCCCTTTCGCGCAAGTATGTCGAGGAGTCTTTGCGGGCAAGCGACGAACGTCTGCGCCAGTCTCAGAAGATGGAGGCCGTCGGTCAGCTCGCCGGGGGCATCGCTCACGATTTCAACAACCTGCTCACCGCCATCCTCGGCTACAGCGACCTGATCTTGATCGAGGAGGATCTCGCTCCTTCGTCTGAGGCGTCGCTCGAGGTCGTGCAGGAGATCCGCCGAGCCGCCCAACGGGCGGCCGAATTGACGCGGCAGATCTTGGCCTTCTCCCGCCGGCAGGATCTGCGGCCCGAGGTGGTTTCGCTGAACGATGTGGCAGAGGAGGTTCGCCCGCTTCTCGAGCGCACGCTGGGTGAGGATGTCGACCTGCGGTTCAGCCTCGATTCCAAGTTGGGGCGCTGCGAAGTCGACCGCAACCAGTTCGTCAACGTGATGATGAACCTTGCGGTCAATGCCCGCGACGCCATGCCTCGAGGAGGCAAGCTGCTCATCTCCACGGGCAACGCTGTGTTCGACGAGGAGTACTGCGCGCACCACGAGGAATGCCGGCCCGGCGACTATGTGATGCTGGCCGTCTCGGATACCGGCGTGGGTATGGATAGAGAGACGCAGACACGCATCTTCGAGCCGTTCTTCACCACCAAGGATCCCGATAGAGGCACGGGGCTCGGTCTCTCCACCGTGCACGGCGTGGTCAAACAGAGCGGCGGGCACATCTTCGTGTATAGCGAGCCCGCCCAGGGCACGACCTTCAAAATATACCTGCCCCGTTCGGAAAAGGATCCGCAGCCCCAGCCGGCGCCTCCGGCCGTTGCCAGACCGGGCCGGGGCGGTGAGACCATCCTCGTGGTCGAGGACGAAGAGATGCTTCGCCTCGTGATCCAGCATGTGCTCGAGGCCGAGGGATACCATGTCATCCTCGCGGGCCGCGGCGAGGAAGCGCTCGCAGTGCTCGAGGGACGCTCGATCGACCTGCTGCTGACCGATCTCGTGCTGCCCGGTGAGGCCCAAGGCGCCGATGTCATCAAGCTGGCGCGTGAGAAAGAACCAGGATTGGCCGTGTGCTGCATGTCGGGCTACACGCGGGGTAGCGTACGCAGCAGCGCCTTGGTCGACCCATCGGTAGGCTACCTCGAGAAGCCCTTCACCGGAGCCGGTCTCATGGCCAAGGTGCGTGAGGTGCTCGACGGTCGTTGACGATGCCTCGCGAGAAGGTATCATCGGCAGACACACATCTTACTGAAACCCGTTCACTTAGAAAGGAGGGGCGGCCGCGGCATGAGCGGAGTGCAGCCGGCAGCACCGAACGCCATGCCCGCGGGACCTCGCACGGGGCAGAAGTACCTCGGCACGAAGGGACTCATCGTCTTCCTCGCCGCTCTCAGTTCGTTTCCGGCGCTCTCTACCGATCTCTACCTGCCTGCCCTACCCGGCATGACCGAGTACTTCCATGTGCGCGAAGTGCTCACCAATCTCACACTCATACTCTTCTTTGTGGTCTACGCGGTCGGTGTTCTCCTGTGGGGACCGCTCAGCGACCGATTTGGGCGGAGACCGGTGCTGCTCGTGGGCCTCAGCATCTACGTAGTGTCGGGTGTTCTATGCGCCGTCGCGGCCGACGTGTACCAACTGATCGTCTTTCGCGTCTTGCAGGCCCTCGGCACGGCGTGCGCGAGTGCCATCTCGACCGCCATCGTCAGGGACGTCTATCGCGGCCGCAAGCGCGAGGTCATCATCGCGGTCATCCAGTCGATGACGGTGCTGTCACCGGCGGTTGCGCCTGTTCTTGGCGCGCTGATACTCAGGTTCACGTCGTGGCGGGGAGCCTTCGTGGCCCAGGCCATCCTCGGCGTGCTGGTGCTGGCCGGATCGATAGCCTACCAGGAGACGATCGAATCGAGGCTCGAAGGCAATCCCCTGCGCTCACTGGGAAGGCTGGTCGTGGTGTTGCGCAACCGAACGTTCGCCTATCTGCTGGTCAACTTCTCTCTCATGGGCATGGCGATGATGGCCTTCATCACCTCGTCGTCGTACATCTACATCGTGACGTTCGGCACAACCAGTCAGGTGTACAGCTACTTCTTCACTCTGTTCGCGATCTCCATCGCCATCGGGGCGCAGGTCTACGTGCGACTATCGCGGCGGTTCTCGCGAGAGCGCATCATCACCGGGTGCTTCGTCGTCGGCGCCGTCAGCGGTCTGCTTACGCTGCTTCTTGGCACGCGGGGTCCGTGGCCGTTCATTCTGACCCTCCTGCCATCGCAGATGGCCTTCAGCTGCTCGCGGCCTCCGGCCATCTACCTCATGCTCGCCCAGCACGAGGGCGACGCAGGCTCGCTCTCCTCGCTCATGGGGGCGTTCAGCACGGTCATGGGCACACTTGGCATAGTATTGGTCTCGCTCGGCATGTGGGGACGGGTGGAGTTGATCGGAACCCTGACGATCGTGCTTGCTGTCGTGAGCCTGATCATGTGGCTGGGGCTCAGCTGGTTGCGCTCGCGTGGCATGCACTACAGAAGCTCGGAGAGGTGATGTGGATGACTTCAGAACGGGAGTACTCGCCGCGGGCCATCGATCGACAGGCATGAGAATCACGACGGGCGGACGCATCACCATGAAGACGGCGTGGGGGCTTGTTCTCGCCGGCGGCGCGCTGGGGGTAGTCGCCGGACTGGTGCAGGCGTTGGCCGGCGACGTCATTCCCGAGTGGACAGGCGACAAGAACGACACCGTGCAATTGGGTCTCGCCACCATCGGTCTCAGCCTTGTCGCGGTAGCGTGCTTCTGGCGCCTGAGCCGGGGGGCGGCGGGGCTCTGGCTGCGCGCGCTCTTGGCGGCGGCCTTCCTGGCGGCGGTGATCGTCTGCTTCACCACGGTCGGGCGGCTCTGGTACGTGCCCGGTCCCTTGATGCTGGTTGCATTCGTGCTGCACGTGTCGGCCTCGCGCCGCGTAGCCGGGGGTTGATCCTCAAGCGTAGGTGCCGGCGGCGCGTCGTGCATCGCCTTGGCTATCGCCGTCGACGAACGAGCAGTGCCGTCACCACGAGTCCGAACACGCACCAGGCGCCCACGATCGCGAACGCCTTTCCGAGATGCACCGGCAGATCGGTCAGGGTGCCGCGCGATAGGTCGGCCATGTACATCACCGGGAAGACGGTGTGGATCTTCTCCATCCAGCCCGGCAACTGGTCGGGCGGGTACATCACCGGTGAAAACAGCATTATCAAGAAGACGATGATCTGCGTGGCGATCGTCGCTATCTCGGGCTTGGGCACCGAATGGGCGAGCACGTAGCCGATGAAGACGCCGGTCACCGAGATCAGCAGCACGGCCGGAATGGCCAGCCAGCTCAGCTCGAGGCTGAAATCGAAGTAGAAGGCGCCGAGCACCAGCGAGACGATCACGCCCGGCAGCGAGGTGAGCACCCAGATGGTGGCGTCGGCGGCCACGTAGACGAGACGCGGCACCGGCAATGACCAGTAGTAGTCGAAGCTGCCGGCCGATCGCTGTATGGCCACCATCTGCGGCACCATGACGAGGCCGATCATGAGGAGGGTGATGGTCGGTGCCCCGGTGGTCAGGAACTTGGCGGTCTCGGAGGTCATGCTCGGGTAGAAGAAGCCGATGCCGATGATGAACCCCACGGCGATCATGATCTGCACCACGAGGCTGAGCGGGAGGACGGTGCGGCTGCTCAATGCCTGCCACTTGAGCATCAGCAGGTAGCTGCGCCAGATGCGCTTCACGGTGCCACCTCCCCATCGCTCGCATGGTTGCCCGGCTCGTCGTAGCCGACGGCCGCCAGGTAGACGTCTTCCAAGGTGACCGGTCCGATGGCGTACTCTTCGGCGACCCCTCGTTCGCGGAGCGCGGACGACCACTGCACGGCCTCGGCCACATCGCGCTCGGCGATGCGGCCCATGATCCTGCGCCCGGTGGTCACGGGCCCTTCGAGAAATCCCGGGAGCGCGGGAGCGTCGGCGCGAGGCTCCAACACCACCTCGAGCCGCATGCTCTCCCGGTTGCCGCCTTTGAGCGACGCCGGCGTGCCTGTCCCCACCACCTTGCCCTTGTTGATGATCGCCAGTCGGTCGACGGCCCGTTCGGCCTCGAGCACGTTGTGGGTGACGAGCAGCACCGCCGAGCCCCGGTCGACGAGCGCGCGCACCTCGTCCCACAGCAGCCGGCGCCGCGCGGGGTCGATGTCGTTGGTGGGCTCGTCGAGGATGACGATGCGGCCGGGCACCACGGCCGCCATGCAGAAGGCCACCAACCGGCGCATGCCGCCGGAGAAGGTGTCGGCCACCTTGCCCGCCCACTCCTCCATGTCGAGCCGCGTCAGCAGTTCGGTGGCCCGGGTCTTCACCTGCTTGGTGCTGCCGCCACGCACGCGACCCACGAGCTCGATCGCCTGGCGCGCGGTCAGGCCGCTGATGGGCACCTGGGTCTGCGCCTGAAACGAGCAGGCCTGCCGGGCGTGATCGGGATGGGCGATGGTGTCGACGCCGCCGATGACGATCGACCCGCTGTCCGGCTTGGCGAGCCCGATGATCTGGCTGACGAGCGTCGTCTTGCCGGCGCCGTTGGGACCGAGCAGGCCGAAGATCTCGCCCTCGCCGAGCGACAGCGAGATGTGGTCGTTGACCAGCGGGTTCTTGGGATACGACTTGCAGAGGTCGCTCACCCGCAGGGCAAGACCTAGGCTGGAATCGGGCGACATCGGGCTCACCTCCGGTTGGATTTGATCAGCACGGCGAACGCTTGCGCGCGCACTTGAACAGCCTACTAGATCGAGCGTTGGTAGGAGCGGAACGCCCGTGTGGCCAGCCAGGCGGCGACCACGACGAACGCGGTGAGCGCGGCGAGGCGGATGCCGATCGCGGCCCGATCGGTGTCGACCGACAGATCGAGGTCGTCGAGCGCCCGAATGCCGCCGCGATATGTCTCCACCAAGCGGCAGGCTTCAATGGCGGTATCCATCTGAGTTCCCTTCTAGGAGCATGAACGAGTGCCTCAAGGGACGAAGCCTGTACTTCGGCGCGACCAGGCAAGACG
>JAKAHF010000127.1 GCA_021815245.1 Actinomycetes bacterium | reverse complement strand
CTGCAGGAGCGTCTCGTCGAAGTAGACCCGACCGATGCCCAGATCCGTGTGGAACTCGGGTTCAACTACCTCAACCACCAATCGCGGCCGGCCGACGCGGCGCGAGTGTTCACCGAGGCGGTACAGTTGGAGCCCAGCGCGAAGAATCTCTGCTTCTTGGCGCAAGCCCAGCAGGGCGCGGGCAAGGCTGCTGACGCCGAGGCGACTCTTCGCAGAGCTATCGCGGCTGAACCGGGTTATCAGTACTCATATCGTTTGCTCGTGGGATTTCTGCAGGAGCAGGGGAGGGCCGAGGAGGCGCAGCAGGTCGTCCAGCAGGCTGAAGCGCTCGGCATCGACGTCAATCAGACCCCCTGACGCATTACTGAGGAACCGACAATGAGGTGCTGGAAATGAAGAAGATACGAATGGGCATGGTGAGGGGAGCCCGTCACAAGTCGGGGTTCACTCTCATCGAGTTGTTGGTTGTGATAATCATCATCGCCGTCCTGGCTGCCATCGCCATCCCGACCTACATGGGACAGCGCGCGCAAGCACAGGACAGCGCGGCGTTCTCGCTCGTACGCAATGCGCTCACCGTCGTGCAGACCGCCCTCTGCGACACCGGAAGATACGACGACATAACCATCGCCATGCTGAACGGCATCGAAACATCCATCACGTTTATCGAATCACCGGCGAACCTTGTCAGCACGGCACCACCCTCGATAGCCGGCGGGATAGTCGCGGATGCGGAGGACGACGAGGTCCTCTTCTTCGCAGAGTCGGCGACGGTGATGGACATAGCGAGCCGCAGCTCCAGTGGCAACTGGTTTGGGATCCAACTGGACGGTCTCAATATCAACAACAGCGGGTACGTCGAGGTGAAGGTCATCGACGGGAGCGCCGACCTGGGTTGGTAAGCGCGACGATCACGCGGAAGAGCAGAACTAAGGGGATCGCCAACCTAGGACCAAAGTAGGTTCTCGGACACCGGCGGGTTCTCGTAGCCTAGGGGCTATGGAACCCGCATTCAACACATCGAGTCGCACGGTCTCGAGCGGTTTCAGCCTGCTCGAGATGTTGTTCGTCCTGAGTCTGCTGAGCATCTGCGCGGTCGTCGGGTGCTTGGAGGGGGCTCGTGCTTTGGCCGTGCGCGAGGCCAAGGGGGCCGCGCAAGGCTGGCAAGCGGGTGTGGCCTGGGCGCAGATCGGGGCCTTGTGGCACGGAGGCAAGACGGAGCTGGTCTATGAGACCGACGGCTCTGTGGTGTTGCTTCACGATCTCGATCTGGTTGGGAGAGGCCTTGGCGCTCGCCTCCCGGCGGTGCCGGTGACCAGCAACGTTCGGCGCTGGGTGGCAGGTAACGGTGCAACCGTCTCATTCGGAGGTCCTCTGGCCTCGCCCGACAGCGGTGGCTCCTTGTACTTCGGATCTGACGGTGACCGGTACAGGGTCGTGGTGCGACCTGAAAGCGGACTCACGGTGCGCGACCTCAGCGAGGCCGAGCGATGAGGCGCCGTAGCTGCCTTTGCCGCAGAAGAACGGTCGATGGCTCGATTCTCATAGAGGTGCTGGTTGCCCTCGTCCTCGTGTCGATAGCCTTGGGGCCGCTGTCGATGAGCGCGCAGACGGCGCGTGACCGCTCCCGTGAGATCGTGAGCAACGGCGAGGCGCTTTCGCCCTTCGCTTGCCTGGACTCCAACGCGGCGGCTTGGTCGTGGGGCCCGAGAATCGTCGGGGGGGCTTGGCGGCCCGGCCAAAGACTGGATCTACTTGTCGATGCCGATCCTCTGTCGGGTGCGGTGGTGGGTCTCTGGACCGACGGGTGGCTCATTGCCACGTTGCAGCCTCTTGGCGACGGCTCGCTCTCCGCCGACGTCGGCCACCTGGGCGGCAGGGAGGGTGCAGAGCTGGTTGCGAGGGTCCGCCTCGGCGGGCAGACATGGGGACCAGCGTGGCACACGATCGTGCCCGCCATGCTCGAAGGCGGCGCCAGGTCCCTGGCGCCCGCCCACTTCTCTGAGGGCGGGGCGCTCTACCCGGCGGCCGTGGTCGTTCACGTGGGCAGTGTCTCGAATCCGCTGCTGGAAGTCTCCGGCGGCTCCGCAACCGCGAGTCGCGACGTCACTGGTCTGCCTTTCTACCTCGTCCCCGTCACCGAAGGGGCGCTCGAGGTGCGGTTGAACGCGATTCCACAGTCGTTCATGGGAGAGGAGGCTCGTGCTCTCGATCTCTATTTCTAGAGAGGGTGGCCGACGGGGCTTCACTGTCATCGAGCTCATGGTGGGCGTGGCCATGGCCGTCAGCGTAGCGCTGGCTCTAGCCCCGGTGTGGCTATCGTGGATGAGAGTGGGCGACGCGCAGATCGACCAGGTCGTGTGGTTCGCGCAGTCGCGCGTCGCGGTGGCGCGTTTCGAACGCGACATGCGCCAAGCAAGCGCGGCTGGTTGCCCGTTCCGAATCGGGGGTGCACTCCTCGATGCGTCACCGACCCAGGTTGTGCTCCTCGTGCGTGGCAAAGATGACGCTGCAGTGCCTCTGGTCGTCGAGTGGGAGATAACCAAGACCGGCCTCATGCGGCGCTGGAGAACGTGTCCTCAGGCACGACCGGCCGTGTGGACTCACTCGGGCTATGTCGATAGCAAGACCATGATGAGTGACGTTTCACCGCTCAGCGAGTTCGTCTACTACGCCGGGGGTCGGAGACTCGATCAGCCGGTAGCGAAGTCGGCCCTTGACCGATTGACGCACGTGGCGATGGATATCGCGGGGCCCGGCGGTACTCTAGCGGGGGAAGTTGCTGCCCACACGATCGCCGGAGTAGGACGATGAAGGCGCCCGACAACCCTGAGGCCCTCCACCGGCAGAAAGGGTCGGTTCTGCTGTTGACGGTCATGGTGTGCCTCGGTTTGGCGCTGCTCGTCCAGGCGTTGGCCGTCGTGTCGGTGTGTGCTCAGCATATGGTCGAGGACGAGCGCTCGGGCCGGCAGCGCTCTTCCGAGAGGGACACGGCGTTGGCCGCTTTGCGAGAGAAGACGCTGCTGTCATGGGGGCAGAGTGATTGGCAGCCCCTCGAGACCAAGGGGGTTCCGGCGGAGGGGGCGGTGCGGCGGATCGAAGGCAGCGAGACCGTGATGCTGGTTGAAGTGCGCCAGGATGCCGCCGTATCGCGACGGGTGGCCTCGGCTCAGGTCGAGCGAGGGCGTGACGGGATCGATCTGCCTATGGCGGCGGTAGTCGCGAGATCCTTGAGCGCGGCCCCGGGGAGGACTATCGCGTGGCTACGCCGTGACGATGAAACGCAGCCTGCCGTCCTGGACGTGTTCTTGCGAGAGCTTCCCGAGGAGCCGGTCGGGGTCGAAGACTGCACGATCCACCAACTGTGGGACGAGTGGCGCCTGGATAGAGGTTGGTCTCGATTCGTTGAGTGGCAGGCGGAACCGAATCAGGAAGCACGCGGAGTGGCGGGCGTCGCTCGGGGACCGGGAGGGGTCCTGGTGACAGGTGGACGCGGGCAGTGGATATCGCTAGAGGAACTCCTCACGGACCAGGACGAGTTCGAAGCTTTCGGCGCTTGTGATGCTGCCGGTCATATTCCCGAGATGCCGGTTCTAGTGGTGGTGACAGGGGGCGCCGGCCTCGATGCCGGCGGCATGGGCGATCTGTATGGTGTACTGGCCGTTGACGGGGGCTCCGTGCGCTTGGATGGCACCAACCTACACGGGGCTGTCGTTGCTTCGGGGAGTGTGGAGCTCGGCTCCAGCGGACAGGTCGTATTTCGACGACCGCTCCTTCGTTGGGCCTGCGACCGCTCACTCGCGAGGACCCGGTTGGTGCCGGGTACATGGCGCGAGGGCACGGAGTGAGTCGACGAAGGTATACTCAAAGACATGAGCGCAGTAGACGATCAGACCGGCCAGAGAACCCGCTGGCGCAACAGACGCCATCGCATGAGGCTGGAATGCAGGGAATGCGACGTCATCTGTGAGCGCGTGGTCTATCCCTGGCACTGCTTGAAGTCGAACTGCGAGTACGTTTACGCCTATGAGGATGACGACACCGTGTATTTCGGGTGCCTCGGCAAGGTGTTCGCGGCTGAATTCGATCTGGCCGTCTTCTCTGAGGGACTCGAAGTCGCGGAGCAGAACCGACAAGACGCCGGAGCTCGGGGCTCGACCACGAAGGGCCGGTTGGCGCGACGCGGCCAGCGGCGGCGACGAGTGAAGACGACCGACCCGTATGGTGCCGTTCGGTTGGCGCACGCCCCTCGCCCTCAGTGTTTCGTGAAGATCGAGCAGGCGTACGATCCCTCCACGATCGGTTCGCAGTGCTGCAATCCGACCTTCTTCCACGAGAAATCCGGCACCGGCGACGACTCCATCAGACTGACGGCGCCACCCCCCGGCGAACGCGACGTCCCACTGGGCTAGCCAGAATTCCCTTGGATCTGCAACTCGTCTTTCTCGGCACCGCGGGCGCCACTCCCACCGTCGACCGAGGCTCGCCGGCGGCCTTGCTGATTCGAGGGGGAGAGCGGATCCGCATCGACTGTGGAGAGGGCACACAGCGACAGTTGATGCGTTCCGTAGGACTGGCCCGCATCAACATGATCCTTCTCACGCACTTGCACGGAGATCACTATCTCGGACTGCCTGGGCTACTCAAGACGTACAGCCTGCTCGGCCGTGAGGAGCCCCTCGTGCTGTTCGGCCCGAGCGGCCTCTATGAGCTGATGAGAGATGCCGAGCGTCTCATCGGCAGGCCGCGTTTTCCCTTCTTGGTCGAAGAAGTCGGTGAGTGCACCGTTCTCGAGACCGAAGACTATTGGTTGAAGACGGCCGCAAACGAGCACAGTCTGCCGGGACTGGCCTGGTGTCTTGAGGAGAAGACTCGCCCTGGGGTCTTTCATCCCGACCGGGCC
This sequence comes from Actinomycetes bacterium, assembly GCA_021815245.1. Next base: position 1,849 of record JAKAHF010000127.1, on the reverse strand, counting down.
GTCGAGCTCGGCATCAAGCCGGGGCCCGACTTCGGTCGTCTTCAGCGTGGCGAGACGGTTCAGAACGGAGAGGGACGCGAGGTTCGCCCCGAGGATGTCATGGAGGGGTCGCGGCTCGGTCGCACGATCGTGGTCACCGGCGACACGAGGCCCTGTCCCGGTGTCATCGAACTCGCGACGGGCGGCTCTGTGCTCGTGCATGACTCCACCTTCGGGTCATCGGAACTCGATCGGGCCCTCGAGACGGGTCACTCGACGGCCGCGGAGGCCGCTGAGGTCGCGCGTGCGGCAGGCGTTGGGCTCTTGGCGCTCACGCACATCAGCTCGCGCAACTCGTGGCGAGAACTGCGCGACGAAGCCCGGTCCATCTTCGCCGACACCATTCTTCCCCGCGATTTCGATACACTCGTCGTGCCATATCCCGAGAAAGGTGTCGCGCGTCTCGAACGGGTATAATGGCGCGTCGTTCGGCCCACGTAGCTCAGGGGATAGAGCACTGGCCTCCGGAGCCAGGTGTCGCAGGTTCGAATCCTGCCGTGGGCATTCTGTTGATTTCAGCGCAACTCGTTCGGGAGGTGCTGTGGGCAACAAGAAGTACGACCCACTTTGGGAGCTCGTGGGTGAGAAGGTAGCCCTGCAGGGGCATGAACTCGACGTCGACGCCCGTTGCCCGCACTGCAACGTCGGCCTTCGCCTCGGTTCCGATGTGCAAGACGGCTCACGAGTGGCGTGCGGTCTATGCGGCGGTACGTCGATCGTCGAGAGGCACGGGGACTCAGTCACACTGAAGGCGGTTTCGCTCGAGGAGAAGGCCGGCTAGAACCCGCTGGCGCGAGCCCAACGACCTGCGGATATCGCGGGGTCCGGCGTTGGCCGGCGGGTATTCCGTTCTCAGTAGCGGATGACCGGCCGCCCGAGGTCTTCAAGGATGCTGCCCAACGCCTCATCGACTTCCTTTGGAGCCGACACTGTTGTCGGATCACCATCGGAGACATAGCGAAGCTGTGGGTTGTTCTTGAGTTTCTGCAGCACCGTGCTCAGCTTGGGCTCTGCCCAGTCACTGCCACGCACGCGGGGTATGTGCAGTGGGTCGAACGCGGTCGAGAAGGGTGATGGGCAGGGCTCGCCCTTGACCGAAACGGCAGCGTTGTACGCGTAGGGGACGCTCTTTGCCCCCTCGGAGCTTGGAGTGTACTCGCCGCTGGCGATCAGACTGTCAGATGATGGGTACTCGCCGAAAGGCACGGAAAGGCTGGTAAGCTCGTACCCGCCGCCGATCAAGTCCTCCAGGATCGATTTCGACTGCGCCAGCTGCTTCGTAGCCTCCTGCTTGGATGCTGTATTGAGGTTGAGATGGGTGACCGTGTGGCTGCCGATCTCGTATCCCCAATGAACGAGGTTGACCAGCTTCTCCTGTTTCTTGTCGTCCTGGCCGAATATCTTGCGTTCCTTGGGTTGGACGTCGATCAACGGGAAGAAGGTCGCCCGAGGGGCCCAGTCGCCGTCCGCCACCGCCGCCTGAAGGATGCCCACTGCCGAGTCAGGATCGACGCTACCGTCATCGAGGATGCGGTACTGTCCGGGGCTGGAATCGTCGAACGTGATCACCACCGGTGACTTGCCTGCCGGGATGTCGATATCGACGATATCGCCAGACTGAATCAGCGCGATGTTTCCACCGCTTGCCGCTTCCGGCGAAACGTGCCCGATTGCCGCGCCGCGAGAAGCGCCGGAGAACCGCCCGTCCGTAATCAGCGCGACGGTGCTGTCCAGGCCCATACCCGCGATGGCGGAAGTGGGCGCGAGCATTTCGCGCATACCCGGCCCTCCTCTGGGGCCTTCGTATCGG
>JAKAHF010000126.1 GCA_021815245.1 Actinomycetes bacterium | reverse complement strand
ACTTGATGGTGCCGGTCGTCACGAATATGAAGGATGCGGCCGGGGTGCTCCACAACGTCGTGAAAGAGATGGAGGACCGCTACGAGCTCATGGAGCTCGACCATGCGCGCAATCTCGAGGAGATGAACAAGACGCGGGCCAAGCGGGGCGAACGTCCCGTGCCGTACATCATGATCGTCATCGACGAGTTGGCCGACCTAATGATGACGTCGCCGCAAGAGGTCGAAGACTACGTCATCAGGCTGGCTCAGAAGTCGCGCGCGGTCGGCATCCATCTCATAGTGGCGACTCAGCGCCCGTCGGCGGACGTCATCACGGGCATGATCAAGGCGAACATCCCGTCGCGCATCGCCTTTGCAGTGTCGAGCCAGACCGACTCGCGCGTGATTCTCGACGTCAATGGGGCCGAGACCTTGTTGGGCCAGGGTGACATGTTGTTCAAGCCCCTGGGGTCGAGCCATCTCCAGCGCGTGCAGGGCGCCTACATCACCGAGGAAGAGATAGCGGTGCTCGTGAACCACTGGCGCAGGCAGGCTGAGCCGCAGTTCCGTGAGGAGCTGTTGCGCCGCCCGGTCGAGACGAAGAAGGGTGACAGGTCCGACGACGAGTTCGATCCCGATTCCGACGATCTCCTTGCCGATGCCGCGATGTTGGTCATCGAAACGGGCAGCGCGTCGGTCTCTATGCTCCAGCGGCGTCTCCGAGTCGGCTACACTCGGGCCGGCCGTCTCATTGACATGCTCGAGCGCCGAGGCATTGTCGGTCCCTGGGAGGGTAGCAAGCCCCGTCAGATCCTTGTGGAATCGGATGAAGTCGAGCAGGTGATCGCAGGCCTGAAGGCTGAGGGTCGAGCCGAGGACGACGAGCGCGAATAACCCAACAGCCGCCTCGGCGCCCTCTTTGGCGAACGCCATACGAAGCCGTCGATTCCTTGGAAAGGGCTTTTGATGGTGGTAGATTTACCGGCGTTGTCAAGGGGCTGTTGGTCGAACGCCACGACCCTCTGAATCAGAGATCATGCTCAGAGATCATGCGTGATTGGGAGTGAGTTTGCCCTTGAATTCGAGACTGGCCCCGACCCTGCCGAGCAAGTACGTGGCGCGAAGAGCGCTGCGGCCTCGTTGATGCGGAAGTGAAGGCTAGCCCGCGATGGCGGACATAGGCAATACCCTGCGCGAGGCCCGCATCCGCAAGGGCCTCACGATCAAAGACGTCGAGGCGGTCACCAAGATCCGCTCGAAGTATCTCGAGGCCCTGGAACAGGATGATTTCTCGGTCTTGCCTGGGCCCACGTTCGTCTCGGCGTTCCTCCGCAACTATGCGAACTATCTCAAACTCGACGGCGAGGCGCTCCTCGAAGATTACAAGCGCTATCACGAGCCACGGCGTGAGGAACCGGGTCTGCTGCGAGTGGAGCCGTCGAAGCACAGCCGGTCGCGCGGCATGGCCGAACGGCAGAAGCGAAAGACGCGCCGACTTCAGCGCGGCTACATCGTCGTAGCGATTCTTGCGGTGGTCATCATCGTCGTTATCGCGTGGTGGGGAGACTGGGGCCGAGGTGAGGCCGCCACGATCGAGCCACCGAGCATCCCCGATCGTACGACGACGAGCAGTCTCGCCAATGTGAGCAGTACCACGACGGAGGCTTCGCAGGCGTCCTCGACGACGGTGTCGGCGGTGGTGAGCGGGGAGAACATCACCGTCGTGCTACAGGTGACGTCCGGCAGCTGCTGGCTCGTCATCCGTGAAGACAGCGAAGAAGGGGCCGAGCTCTATGCGGGCACACTGTCGGAGGGCGGACAGAAGACCTTCGACAGTTCGAAGCGATACTACATGAATGTGGGCAGGCCAGAGGCGCTGACACTGACTGTGAATGGCATGCAGGTTGAGCTACCGAGCGCCGCAGGGGAGTTCGTGGTGACCGAAGCCGGCGTCCAGGCCAACTAGCAGCATGGGTGGGCGGACTCCGGTGCCGGCGCGTGTGTATCTACACACGCTGGGTTGTCCCAAGAACGAAGCCGACAGCCGAGCCCTCCAGCGTTCGCTCGCAGGATCCTCGATCAGTTTCGTACAAGATCCCGCCGAGGCGACTCATGTCGTGGTGAATACGTGTGGCTTCATTCAAGACGCGAAGGAGGAGTCCATAGGGGCCATCCTCGACGCGTGCGCTGCGTATCCAGGCAAGGCCGTCCTGGCAGTCGGTTGTCTCGTGGAGCGCTATATGGAAGAGCTGCGCGGCGAGATACCCGAAGTCAAGGGCTGGCTCGGCCTGGTGGAGGGGGCGGGAGCCTCACGGTTCCGTGAATTGGTGGAGTCGGTGCAGGGCGGCGAAGTAGCCGGTGCCGAGCGCACGGATTCCGCCGAGAGCGGGGCGGCCGGGCAAGCCGTGCCCGAAGCGGGACGTTCGTTCGCGTATTTGAAGATCTCCGACGGGTGTGACGAGCCTTGCACGTTCTGCGCGATCCCGGGCATCAAAGGGGGGTATCACTCGTTCAGCGCCGAAGAGATCGTGCGTGAGGCGAAGGCCTGCCTCGCGGAAGGAGCCCGAGAACTCGTCCTCGTCGGCCAAGACACGTCGCTATGGACGGGCGACGGCATGGGGCTCACGGGTTTGGTCGATCTTCTTGCGGCCGACGAGCGGGTCACCCGCATCCGCGTGATGTATCTGCAGCCGGAGCACGTCACCGACGAACTGCTCGAGTACATGGCAACGCATCCCAAGCTGTGCAGCTACCTCGACATACCGTTTCAGCACGCGAATGCCGAAGTGCTCACCCGCATGGGGCGGTGGGGAGACGGAAGCGACTATCTGCAGCTCCTCGACAGGGCCAGGCGGCTGATGCCCACGGTGTCGGCACGGTCGGCGTTCATCGTGGGATTCCCGGGGGAAAACGACCGCCAGTTCGAGGAGCTGCTCGCCTTTGTCGAGGACGCGGCATTTGATTACGCGGGAGGGTTCATATACAGTCCCGAGGAGGGCACTGCGGCGGCGACGCTCAAGCCTCGAGTTCGCAAGGCTGTGGCTCGAGACCGGCTCAACCGCCTGGAGGCGCTACTTGCCTACGGTGCCGAGCAGAAGCACCAGGCCCTCGTGGGTGTGAAGGTCGCGGTCATGATCGATTCTCTCGACCCCGAGGACATCGACGAGGGTGTGACGGCGATCGGACGGACAGAGGGGCAAGCTCCGGAGGTGGACGGCGTGACCTATATCGAAGGGCGATTGCCGGCAGGCACGGGAGTGGGCGACGTCGTCACGGTGCTCGTGACGGCAGCCGCGGGATACGACCTAGTGGGGAAGTGCGATGACGCGTCCTAACCTACCCAACTCGATAAGTGTCTTTCGTATCCTGATGATCCCACTGTTCATGGTGTTCGCGCTGGGTGACATCCCGGCGGGAGACATCGTTGCTCTTGTGGTCTTCGTCATCGCGTCGGTCAGTGACTTCATCGATGGATTCCTGGCGCGTCGCTGGCACCAGACGACGGTTCTCGGAGCGTTCCTTGACCCACTCGCCGACAAGCTGCTCGTTATCGCCGCGCTGCTTTGTCTCGTTCAGTTCGACGATGGTAGTGGTCGCGGTCATCTGTCCGCCTGGGTTGCTATGGTTATCATCGCGCGAGAGCTGGCCGTCTCGGGCCTTCGGATGGTGGCGGCTGTCGAGAACGTGGTGATCACCGCAAGCAATTGGGGCAAGATCAAGACCTTCGTGCAGATGTTCACGCTCTCGGCGCTCATCATCACGCCGAGGCTGTTTCGGTGGGAGTGGACCGCCGGCGGACATCACGTGACGTGGTATTTCGTGCTCGTGATGCTCTTCATCACGGTGGTGAGCGGCATCGACTACTTCGTCAAAGCCGGCCAGAGCCTGCGGGGCCGGGGGGCGGTCGAGGTGAGCGGCAAGGAGTGAGGCATGATGCAGGGGCGTCCCCCCGATCGACGCACGCGGGGGGTGACGAACGGGGCGATGGGCGAAGCCGGCCGGCGGCTGTTCGTGGCCGTTCCTTTGCCACCGGTGCTTCGAGAGTTCGTGGTTGCCGCACAGAGCATGCTGCCTTCCATGCCGGGACTGCGTCTCATGCACGAGGACCAGTGGCATGTGACGCTCGCCTTCATCGGGGAGGTCGGCGAGAACAAGGCTGAAGCCGCACGCCTCGTGGTCGAGTCGCTTCCCGCCGGTCTCGGTGGAGAGGCAGTCATCGAGCGGTTCCTGATGCTGCCGTCGCCGAGGAGGGCGAGGGTGGTGGCGTTGGAACTGGCCGACCGATCGCGCGCGTTCTCACGGCTTTTCGAGGCGGTCATGAGTGGTCTCGAACAGGCCGGTGTGATGGAGCGAGAGAAGCGGCCGTTCAGACCGCACCTGACGATCGCGAGATTGCGCGACCCCGGCGAGGTGCAACCAAGGTCGGAGTGCGGCGCGGCGAGGTATGCGTTAGAGTCGGTGTGCTTGTATGAAAGCCAGTTGAGGCCGCAGGGGGCTCTGTACACGGTGCGGGCCCGCACCGACCTCACCTGAAAGAGAGCATAGGAGGAGAAGTGGAGAAAGACAAAGCCCTAGAAATGGCTGTTCTGCAGATAGAGCGGCAGTACGGCAAGGGCTCTATCATGCGGCTCGGCGACGAGTCGGCGGCGCTACGTGTGCCTGCCATATCGACCGGCTCACTGGGGCTTGACCTCGCACTCGGCGTCGGTGGTGTGCCCCGCGGACGCGTGGCCGAGATCTTCGGTCCCGAGTCGAGCGGCAAGACGACTCTGGCCCTGCACATTATCGCCGAGGCTCAGAAGGCGGGCGGCAAGGCCGCTTTCATCGATGCTGAGCATGCCATGGATTCCGCCTACGCCCGCAAGATCGGCGTCAACATCGACGAACTTTTGGTTTCGCAGCCCGATAATGGCGAGCAGGCGCTCGAGATCACCGAGTTGTTGATCCGCAGCGGCGCGCTCGACATCGTCGTCATCGACTCGGTCGCGGCGCTGACGCCTCGCGCCGAGCTCGAGGGTGAGATGGGTGACTCCCATGTCGGCCTCCAGGCTCGTCTGATGAGCCAGGCCCTCAGGAAGCTGGCGGGCACCATAAACAAGACGCAGACCTCCGCAGTGTTCATCAACCAGTTGCGCGAGAAGGTGGGAGTCATGTTCGGCAACCCAGAGGTCACTCCGGGCGGCCGTGCGCTGAAGTTCTACGCGTCTGTCCGGCTCGATATCCGTCGCATCGAGACACTCAAGGAGGGCACCGAGGCTATCGGCAACCGGGTGCGGGTGAGAGTGGTCAAGAACAAGGTGGCTCCGCCTTTCAAAGAAGCCGAGTTCGATGTGATGTACGGCCAAGGCATCTCTGTCGAAGGAGACGTTCTCGACCTTGCCGTGGAGCACAAGATCGTCCAGAAGAGCGGCGCGTGGTTCTCGTATGGCGATCAGCGCCTTGGTCAGGGCCGTGAGAATGTGAAGCAGTTTCTGCGCGATAACCCAGAACTGCTGCAGAAGTTCCGTCGCGAGGTCATCGAAGCGGTCAATCCCGAGTGGAACGGCACCGCCGCGGCTGCGAACGGAGGGACTGTGGCTGCGACGGCCGGCGAATAGATCCTCTCGAGAACAGATCGGCCGGGTGCCCCGCCCATGTCGAAGGGTCCGCAGGCGACGCCGAGTAGCGGCGTCATCTCCGCGCACGTCAGCAAGCACGGCGCGGACGAGCGCGTGGTCGTTCATCTCGGGGGCGTACGGGCGTTCGATGTTTCTGCTGAGGTAGTGGCGGGCGCCGGACTTCGTGTTGGTACGGAAATGACCGCCGAGAGCGTCGCGCGACTGCAGTCGGAGGATGAGCCGTATCGAGCGCGCGCGCGCGCCCTGCGGCTGCTCTCTCTTCGCGACCGTTGCTGTCAGGATCTGCGTGCGCGTTTGCGGCACGCGGGGTTCAGCGAGAACTCGACGGAATCGGCGGTGGAGTGGTTGCGCCGGCTGGGATACGTCGATGATGCGAGGTTCGCCGAGCACTACGCGGCCGAAAAGGCGAGGAGTGGCTGGGGTGCGCGCCGCATCGCGGCGGAGCTCGCGCGACTCGGCGTCGACCGGCGCGACATCCAGGCCGCCGCCGCTGGTGCCGGACTGGGGGGTGAGGACCGAGAGGAAGACGAACGGGCGGGCATCGAAGCAGCGCTCGCGCTCTCGCGCCGTCGGTTCGGTGGGCAGTTCGCCAGCGATCCCGACGGCGCTTCACGACGGCTGACAGCATTCTTGGCCCGGAGAGGCTTTGCTTGGGACGAGATCAGGACCATTGTGCGCACGCTGGCTCGAGAAGGTGAGGATAGCGAGACAGAGAGTGGTGACAAGCAGCCGTTTTCTTGACATGCTGCTTCGGCCGCCTGTAAACTCCACCATGTGTGAAGATCGGTCGACGACGGGTTTTTCGCGACCTTGCTCTTGATATATTGAATTTTTTGAGTCGGCAGACGGCGGCGTGAGGCCCCGGCGCCGAAGATTTAGTTGGTGGGGGGGAACATCCGCGACGGGCGCTGGCCGACTAGATGTGCGGCCGTTCCTGCGGCAGGGTTTGTCTCTGGCTAGGGCAAGGTACGAAGATATGCATTCGACCGGGCATGCGCTCGGTCTCTTTCATTCCCGTCACAGCAGGTCGATGCACTCTGATATCCAGCCAGGCGAGGCATACTCGCGATTGGAGTGGTGGACATATGATGACGGCAGTTTGGATCGTAGTAATGCTCGTAGTCGCCATTATCGGCGCCGCTGCGGGGTTTTTCGCCCGCAAGTACTTGGGCGAGGCGAAGATCTTCCGG
>JAKAHF010000125.1 GCA_021815245.1 Actinomycetes bacterium | reverse complement strand
CTACCTGTCGGGCGGCATCTACGCGCTCTCGGGATTCGTCGCCGCCATTCTGGGCGGTTGGGGCTCGAGCACGGGTGCCGTGGTCGGGGGGCTCGCCCTCGGCATCGTCCAGTCGCTCGTCACCGGGTTCCTGCCGGCGGGGTACCAAGACGCGATAGCGTTCGCGATCCTCATCCTGGTGCTCTACTTCAGACCCGGCGGCCTGGTGGGAGCTGCGTCAGCCGAGGGTGAGGCCTGATGGAAAGCAAGAAGAACGAAGCCGGCTCGACAATCGGCGCACTCTTGGTGAGCAAGAGAGCAGCCATTCTCAAAACCCTGCTCATTCTCGTTCTGATCGTCTGGCCGTTGCTTTATTCCAATGGCTACACCATGCGCATCATGACGACCGGCGGCCTCTATACCATGCTGACCGTGGCAGTGGTCGTGATCCTCGGCCAAGCGGGGCAGCTCTCGTTCGCCCATTCGGCGTTCTACGGCATCGGTGCGTACGCGGCGGCACTTCTCGCTATGAAGGCGTCGGTGCCGACTTTGGCGGCGCTGGTCATCGGTGCGCTGGTCGCCGGCATCATCGCCCTCATCGTCGGGCGGCCGGTGCTCAAGCTGCGCTACTTCTACCTGGCCCTCGCGACCATCGGGCTCGGGCAGATCTTCCTCGTGCTCGTCATCCAGCTGCGCACGGTCACCGGATCGACCATGGGACTGGCGCCCGTTCCGAATCTCAACGTATTCGGCTTCAGCTTCACGTCGAATCTGCGCCAGTACTACCTGATCTGGGTGATCGCCGCGCTCATCATCGTCTTCGTCGACCGGGCTTTGAAGTACCGCATGGGCCGGGCCCTGAGAGGCATCGCGACCAGCGAGATCGCCTCGTCGACCCTCGGCGTGCGCACGGCCAACTGGAAGCTCCTTGCCTTCGTCGCCAGCGCGGTAATCTGCGGTCTGGCAGGGGGCCTGTTCGCATTCACCACGCTGGCTCTCACTCCGGGATCATTCGCCTTCAGCACCGCCATTCTGCCCATCGTGATGATGTTGCTCGGGGGCGGCACGGTATGGGGCGGGGTCGTGGGCGCCATCCTCATGACGTGGGTGGTCAACGGCTTCACCAGCATCCAGCAGTACACCGGCGTCTTCTACTCCGTCATCATGGTGCTGCTCCTGATCTTCCTGCCCGCCGGTCTCGCTCTGCGGCCGAACCAGCGGGCCTGGCTCAAGGCGTTGGTGACGAGAGACCGGCTGCGGGATACCGCCGGCCCGCACACGGCGGCGGCCGCTGCGCCGGCGGCTTCGGCGGGAATCGTCTCTGAGGGGCAGCAACCGGCAACCGTCGCGGCTCCGCAGGCGACGCGGGTAGCCCGGTCGACGGACGAGATCCTCCTCGAGACCGAAGGTCTTTCTGTGCACTTCGGCGGGTTGAAGGCCGTCGACGACGTGTCGTTGAAGGTGGCGGCCGGCGGCATCGTCGCGCTGATCGGACCGAACGGCGCCGGCAAGACGACGTTCTTCAATTCGGTCAGCCGGCTGCAGAAGCCGACTGCGGGAGTCGTGCGTTTTGCGGGTCGCGACGTCACGCATCTCTCCGCAGCCGACACCGCTCGTCTCGGCATGGCCCGCACCTTCCAGAACCTCCGCATCTACCCGAACATGACCGTCCTTGAGAACGTCCTCGTCGGTTGCCACCGTCACGAGAGATCGGGGTTGTGGACGGCCGGGTTGGGCCTGCCCAGCCAACGCAGGGAGGAGAAGCAGTCGCGCGAACGGGCGATGAAGGCTCTGGCCTCCTTGGGACTCGAACAGGTCGCGATGCTGCCCGCCGTCAGTCTGCCATACGGCTTGCAGCGCTTGGTCGAGATCGCGCGCGCCCTGGCCTCCGAGCCACGGCTTCTGCTGCTCGACGAGCCGGCCGCGGGTATGAACGCGTCGGAGAGAACCGACCTGATCCAGCGGATACGCTCTATCAACGCGTCCGGGATCACCGTGTTGCTGGTGGAGCATGACATCGAGCTGGTCATGGGCATCTCGGAGAAGGTGTACGTGCTCGACTATGGGCGTCTGATCGCCCAGGGGCGGCCCGAGGACGTGCAGAACGATCCGCAGGTCATCGAGGCCTACCTCGGCGTCAAGCAGGAGCGCGTCGACCTGTGCCAGACGCGCGTCCTTGTCTCCGGGGCTTGCCCGGAGCCGGAAGGTCTTCTTACGATCGAGGGCCTCACCACTTCTTACGGTTCGATCGAGGCGCTCCACGCGGTCTCGCTCGACGTTCGCAAAGGCGAAGTAGTGGCCGTGCTCGGAGCCAATGGGGCGGGCAAGACGACTCTCCTTCATACCGTCTCGGGCCTGCTTCGTGCCCGGTCGGGGCGCATCCTCTATCAGGACGCCGATATCACTCGGCTCGCGCCCGAAAGGATCACCTCCCGGGGACTGTGCCAGGTGCCCGAGGGGAGACGGCTGTTCAGAGAACTATCGGTGCACGACAACCTGATCGTGGGCAGTTCGGGGCGCAAGGACTGGCGCGGCTCACTCGACGACGATATCGCGTACGTCTACGAGCTGTTCCCGATCCTGGGCGAACGCCGCAAGCAACTTGCCGGGACGCTCTCCGGTGGCGAGCAGCAGATGCTCGCCATCGGGCGGGCGCTTGTGGGCAGACCCCAGTTGCTTCTGCTCGACGAGCCTTCCATGGGTCTTGCCCCGCTCATGGTCGAACGCATCTTCGAGGCGTTGGCCACCCTCAACAAGAACGGGCTGACCATGCTCATGGTCGAGCAGAGCGCCGAGATGGCGCTTTCGTTGGCCCATCGTGGAGTGGTTCTTCAGACCGGGTCTGTCTGCATCGCCGGGCTGGCTGAGGAACTGAGATCAGATGATCGCGTACGGGCGAGCTATCTGGGATGCGCGCTCTAGTGGGCGGCCCCCAGTTCGGTCGTGCGCTGTCAGGTCCGGGCAAACAGGACAAGGTTCGAGCTATGCGAAAAGGAAGGAAGGGGACAATGAGAAAGGGCTACTTGTTGGCGGTTCTTCTCGTCGCTTTGCTGGTCGTCGCTCTCGCGGTGGCTGCCTGCGGCACGACGGAGACAACGACCACGGCAGCACCGAGCACCGAGACCACGACTGCTCCAACCACCGCGACCACCGCACCGCCGAGCAGCGATACCACGGCCGCTCCCAGCACCGACACAACTGCCGGCGGTCCGGCCACGGGCGAACCGATCAAGATCGGTCTCTCCGTCAGCCTGACGGGTAGCGGTGCTGCACCGGGCGCGTCGTTCGACAACGGCATCAAGCTCCAGATTGAGTATGTCAACCAGAACGGGGGCGTCAACGGCCGTCCGCTCGAGCTTGTCGAGTATGACGACAAGTCCGACGTGCCGACCCTCATCGCCAACCTCAACAAGCTGATCCAACAGGACAAGGTCTTCGCCACCGTCGGCCCGTTCGTGCAGTACGGGCAGGAGCCGGCCCGGCAGATCGCCGAGCAGAACCAAGTGCCCATGGTTGGTCCCGGACCGGCAACGCTCGAGCAGCTCAAAGGCAACCAATATCAGTGGAGCGTCATGACCGCGGCCGGTCCCCCGACGCAGGCTGAGGCTGTCGACAAGGTCATCAAGGCCATGGGGTGGAAGAACGTGCTCGGACTGGCCGACGTGCTCAACATCGACCAGGAGACGCTTGTCTTGGTGGGCGAGGCAGCGGCTGCCGGTGGCTACAAGTTCACCAAGATGGCCGACACGTTCGGTTTCGATCAGCAGGACTTCCAGCCCATCCTCAACAAGATGATGGAGCAGATCAGCGCCCTCCAGCCTGACGCGATCATCCTCTATGTGAACCCCATCGCGTTCCCGGTCATCTACAAGGGTCTGCGCGGCCTCAACGTGACTCTGCCCATCTTGGCTGGAACGGCGTGCGCGCACCCGGCGATCTTCGCCCAGGGTCCGCAGGCGGTCGAGGGCGCCTATGTCATGGATTCCGGCGGAAACGTTAGTCCGCAGGCGTTGCCTGATAGCTGGCCCACCAAGGCCATGCAGCTCGGCTTCGCTGAGGCCTACCAGGCCAAGTACGGCGCGCCGGCCGATTTCTTCGCCGCCGACGGAGCCGACGTCGTGACCATTCTCGTGGAGGCCATGAAGCAGGCCGGCGAACTCGATCAAGCCAAGGTCGCTCAGGCTCTGATCAATCTCAAGGACATCCCGACGCTCGAGGGCATTATGAGCTTCACTCCGCAGGCCACCTCCATGGGTGTCTACGGAAGCATGGTTCAGTGGCAGGTCAAGAACGCCCAGTTCGTGCTGGTGAACACCTTCTAGATTCTCCACAGGAGGAGACGGTCTTCACCCGGTCTGTCTCCAAACACCCCCTCCGGGGCCGGCCGCCGGCCGGCCCCGGGACACCCTCCTTGCCACCCCATCTTCAAAGGGATGCACATGAGTCATGAGCCGAGCGCGCTGTACGCAGAGCGCGAGAAGCGTTTCAACGACATAGTCGCGCTCAAGAAGCCCGACCGGGTGCCGGTGATCCCTCTGGTCACCCACTATTTCCCCACGAAGGTCAGGGGAGTGTCGAACCGGGATGCCGGCTACGACCATGCGCTCCGCTACAGGTGCATGAAGGAGGCGGTGCTCGAGTTCGATTGGGACTACGCGCCGGCCAGCGGGTTGTTCCCCTCGCAGAGCATGGACGCTCTCGGAGTGAAGCAGGTGAAATGGCCCGGGGGCGACCTGGCGGACGACACGCCCTTTCAGTTCGTCGAGGACGAGTACCTCAAGGAGGAGGAGTACGACGCCTTCTTGGCCGACCCGAACGGCTTCACGCTTCGCACCATCCTCCCGAGGATCGCGGGCAAGCTGGAAGGATTGGGCCAAATACCCCTGCCGCCCACATACTGGTTGTCGAACTCGTACACCTTGATGGCGGCCGGTGGCAGCATCATCGCCGCGCCGCCTCTTCGCGCCGCGCTTCAGGCCCTTCTCGCTCTAGCTGATGCCATCGATGCGAACAACGCGGCCCTGGGAGCCCACGTGGGTGAGATGGCCGCCCTCGGATATCCGTTTGGTTATGCCGCTGTCACGTCACCGGCGTTCGATGTCGTCTCCGACTTCTTCAGGGGGTTGCGAGGAGGCAGCATCGACATCTATCGCAATCCCGAGAAGTTGCTGGCCGTAGTCGAACTCATGCAGCCGTCGTGCGTCGGGCTGTCGATCGCGGTCGCGCAGATCACCGGCAATCCGCGCGTGTTTATCCCCATGCACCGGGGGGCCGACAACTTCATGAGCGAAGAGGCGTTCACGAAGTTCTACTGGCCGACGTTCAAGGCCCTGATAGAAGCCCTCGTCGCCGCCGGCCTTACGCCGATGCCTCTCTTCGAGGGGGGTACACGTCGCGACTCAAGTACCTGGCCGAACTGCCTGCCGGCAAGGTCGCCGCGCACTTCGACCATGTAGACCGCAGGAAGTTCAAGCAGATCTGCGGCGACGTCATGTGCTTCTGGGGCAACGTGCCGGCTTCGTTGCTTTGCACGGGCACGCCCCAACAGGTCAAGGACGACGTCAAAGAACTCATCGACCTGTTCGGCGACACGGGGACCCTGATCATTGACGGCAATCAGGGCATTCCTGACGAAGCAAGGCCGGAGAACGTCCTTGCCCTGCGGGAGGCCGTCGAGGAATACGGCATATTCTAGGAGGTCGCCGAACCGCAGGCGGTGGCTACGCCCGGAACGACTCGAGCATGCGCTGGAGGTTGCGCAGCATGCCGCCTTCGGCGATCGCGTCGCCGGCGCCGACCAGGTGGGCGATGTCCTCGGTCCAGGCGAACATGAAGAGGGCCCAGGCCACGTCGTGCGAAGCCACATCAGTTCGGATTGTCCCCTGGCGTTTGCCCTCGTCGGCCCACTCGGCGAAGATCTGAAACAGCCGGTTCATCGACATGCTCATGCGCCCGGCGCCGTCGGGTCCCGCTGAGCCGAGTTCGAGAAAGAACGGCCTGACGACGGTGGCCAGGTTCTCCACCGCCCAGTCGTGGTGCCCCCGGCCCAGTTCTTCGAGGCGGCGTAGCACGTCGGGCTCGGTCGCCCCGTCGATCCAACTGGTTGAGCGCTCGCTGGCCGCCCGGTTGGCCTCGTCGATGAGGGCGTCGCGGCTGTCGAAGTGCCGGTAGAGCGCGCCCGGCGTAATGCCGACCGCTTGGGCGATGCGGGTGACCGTGGTGCCCTCGATGCCGTACTGCCCGAGCAGTTGGAGGGTCGCCTCGATGATCTCTCCACGCCGCTCGGCGGCGCTCATCCTCACGTGCTTTCTAACATCGGTGCGCATGACACTTGACAGCATACACCACGGGCGCTAGTTTGGTGAAAGTACTTTTACCAAAAATGGCTTTTACCGTTCTTGGGAGCGACCAATGGACTCATTCGAGAAGCTCGAGCGCGCCATCAGACTCAAGCCGACACCCGAAATCCCCGTCTATCCGCACATCGTCACGTTCGCGGGGCGGTGCGCCGGCATTACCCAGGAGCACCTGTTCAGCTCCAACCAGGCGTGGCTCGACGCGTGCGACAGAACCTTCGCCACAGTGGGCAAGCCCGACGTGGTCTTCCCTATGAACCCGCGCGATACCGCGTACATCGAGTCGATGCGGGTCAAGCTGCCGGGCCGCGAGCTGGGGCCAGACGAGCCTTTCCAGTTCGTCGAAGAAGAATTCATGCTCGAGTCCGACTACGACGTGATCCTCACCAAGGGCTGGAGCGCCTGGAACAACGACTTCATGAAGCGCATCCAGAACCCGCCGCTGAGCGGCCCGTTCTCG
>JAKAHF010000124.1 GCA_021815245.1 Actinomycetes bacterium | reverse complement strand
ACAGCCAGTCGACGTCCGACAGGGCAGCCCAGGTAGCCGGCGACCTTATCAACAACGCCAAGGTCGACGTAGTCTTGGCCGCCGCCACCGGTGACACCGTCAATCCGGTCGCCGACCAGTGCGAGGCCAGCGGCGTGCCTTGCCTGTCGATCGACGTGCCGGTGGAGGTCTACGTCTTCCAGCGCGGCGGCGCTCCGGACAAGCCATTCAAATGGACGTACAACCTTTTCTGGGGTGTCCCACAGGAATCGCTGGTCGAATGGGACATGTTCTCCCAGGTCGCCAACAACAAGAAGATCGCGGCCAGCTGGCCGAACAACGCGCCTGGCAACGCCTACCGGCAAGCTTACGGACAAAGCGAAGATTGGGCAGCTGCGGGCTACACGTTTGTCGACGCCGGCGCCTGGAACGAGCCGACCGAGGACTTCACGCAGCAGATCAGCCTCTTCAAGAAGAATGGCTGCGAGATCGCCATGGGGGTCATGATCGACCCTGATTGGACCACCTTCACCAAGCAGTGCGCCCAGCAGGGCTTCACGCCCCCGATCATGTACGGCATCATACCCACGCTCTTCCCGACGAGCATGGAATCGAGGGGGGCGATTGGCGACGGTCAGAGCGGCACCCAGTGGTTCCACCCCACCTATCCGTTCAAGTCATCCCTTACCGGTGAGACCTGCCAGGAGCTCTGCGACGACTTCGAGAAGACCATGAATATGCAGTGGGTGCAGACCATCATGCACTACGCGGTGTTCGAGTGGGCGGTCGACGTGCTCAAGCGCACTACGAACCTTGACGACAAAGAGGAGTTCGTCAAGCGAGTGCAGGAAACCAAGATGGCCGACTCGGTAGCGGGTCCCATCGACTTCACCGTCCCCGTGCAGTGGGGTGGCTCTCATCCGACGGTCAACTGTGTCACGACTCCCTGCTACGGCGGCCAGTGGCGGCTGACGAACGGCGGCAAGTACATGTTCGATCTCGTCATCGTCAGCAACGCCTCGGCTCCGATGGTCAACGTGCAGGACAAGATGAGGCCTGTGAGCTGGAAGGCCTAGCCTCCCAGCCACTCTTGAACCCTTTTGTGATCCCAGCAGGAGACCTCAAGGCCGTGACTGGGACCGACCCTATACAACAAGCTAAGGAGACGGCAAGGTGTACGAGCTGAGGCTCTACCATGACCACTTCAGTGCGGGCGCGAAGACCGCGAAACACCTGCGGGCGCAGCATGGCATCGCCTACGTCGCGTCCGGTGCCGCAGCGCTCGATGAGCAACCTCTGGAGAAGGACACCGCTGAGTACTGGGCCGATAGCACCTCGGTTGCGAGCGGCGCCGAAGGGGCGTGGATCTGGCGATGGGAACTCGTTCCCGCGACCGACCCCGAGAACCTTGCGCACGGAGAGGGTATCGAGTCACACATCCGCATGGCGCGTCGCATCCGCATGTTCCAGCTGGTTCCGACCTCCAAGTGGCTATTCCGTCTCGATTCGATCATCGAGAACCGCGGAAGCACCGGTCTTCACTCTCACCCCGGCTCCGGCATACGGTGCATGATTGACGGACAGATTCGCATTGAGTCCGACAAGGGCGAGAGCTCGGAGAACTCGCGCCCTGGAGATGCATGGTACGAAGAAGGAAGCTATCCGCTCGTCTCGACCAGCGATCCGGGCAACTACGCCACTTTCCTTCGGGGCATGGTGCTGCCGCCGGAGTACGCCCGCTATCCAGACACGGCGGTTTGGATCGAAGGCCACAAGGGCTGCACGTCCGACTGGAAGAGCTATGTCCAGCGCGTGGTCACACTCATCTAGATGTCTAAGGTGACCGGCAAAGAAGCTCTGATGCAGATCCTTCGGCAGGAGGGCGTGGAGTATGTCTTCGGCATCCCCGGTGCAACCGAAGCGCACCTCGTCGACGTCATGGAGGACCATCCAGAGATTCGATACATGCTGTGCCTCCACGAAGCCGTCGCCGCGGGGATGGCGGAGGGATACGCCCGGGCTTCAGGCAAACCGGGAGTTCTCAATTTGCACACCGGCCCGGGACTCGCCGCCGCACTCCCCCTGCTCTCCAACGCCCACCATGGACGGGTGCCACTAGTCGTTACCGTCGGACAGCAAGACACGCGGTTGCTTGCTGAGGAGCCGGCGATGTCGGACGACTTGGTCGCGATCGGCTCTCCCTTCAGCAAATGGGCGGCAGAAGCACGACGGCCTGAAGACATCCCCATCCTCATGCGGCGAGCCTTCAAGGTCGCCTCCCATCCCCCCGGTGGACCGGTGGTCGTTTCTTTGCCGAGTGACGTGCTCGCTGAAGAATGCGAGTTCTCCTACCCGCCCAGCGAGCACTTCTACAGTAGACTCCACGCCGATGAACGCTCACTCGAGGTTGCCGTGGGCCTGCTCTCCGCGGCCCGGAATCCCGCGATCATCGTTGAGGACGGGGTGACACGATGCGACGCCCTTGACGAGGTCGTCCGCTTTGCCGAGCAGGTCGGGGCCCGGGTCTACCAGCCTTGGATGAGCGACGTCAACTTCCCTGTTCACCATCCGCAGTACCTCGGAGACCTCGACCCGGGGAATCTCGCGACGCGAGACACGCTCAGGGACGTCGACGTACTGGTTGTGATCGGGGCGCGCTTCTTTGAGCGCGCCATCTATCACGCGGAACCACTCGTGGACGCCCGTACCCGGGTTATCCAGATCGATGACGATGCCTGGCAGATAGCCAAGAACTACCCAGTTGCCTGCGGCATTGAGGGCGATATCAGGGTCTCGTTGAGGGAGCTATCGAAGGCTCTGGACTCCGATCTGTCCACGACCGCGCACTCAGCCGCGACCGCGCGGAGACAGGCCATATCCCTTGAGAAGCAGGCAATCCGCCATGCCCTGGAGGAGAAGGCCCAGGCGGAGCACGACCAGGTGCCGATATCCGGAACCCGGCTCATGACTGAGATCGGCAAGGCTATCCTGCCCGGCACCATCGTGGTCGATGATTGCTGGTCGTACTCGGCTACCCTTCGGATGACCGTGCCGTTTGCCGAGAGCGGCACCTATATGAGGTCGCGTAGCGGAGGGAGCATTGGAGCCGGCCTGCCCATGTCGCTCGGAGTGAAACTGGCTCGCCCCGACCGGCCGGTGGTGTGCGTGACCGGCGACGGGAGCGCCATGTGGTCGATCCAGAGCCTCTGGAATGCCTCCCACCACAACCTGGCCGTCACGTTCGTCGTCCTGTCCAATGCGGCCTATCGCCAAGTCAGGCTCATGAAGACAAGAATCCTCGGGGAGGACGTCAAAGGGAGGAACTTGGGAACGGTTCTCTCCCCGCCCAGTATCGATTTCTGCGGGATAGCGCGCGGCCTGGGCATCGCGGGACAGCGGGTGACCGAGCCGGAGCAGCTGAGCCAAGCGTTGAGGCACGCGTTCGAGTCTCGGGAGCCGTATCTGGTCGATGTCGTTGTCGATGCGTCCCTATGATCATGCACGGGCGCGCAGGTGAGGTGATGTATGTCGAGTGAGTCGTGGGAGCGTATGACGTCCGACGAAAGGCGAACTGTCCGAATCAAGAAGTGGCTTGAGCCGGGCATCGAGTTTGTGAACGAACAGGCAAGGCAGACCTACGGGGCCCGGGCCGGTCGCCTAGCGGCCGCTCTCAATCATGGCAAACCGGATAGGGTGCCCGTCAACATTAGCGCGGGTTTCTGGCCCGCCGCGCTCGCCGGCATGACTCCCTACGATGCGATGAATGACGCGGACCGGACGGCCCGAGCTTGGCTTGACTTCAATCTCGCCTTTGAGCCGGACGCGCTCGTGAGCCCGCTCGAGTATTGTCCGCCGGCGACGATGCTGGCCGCCCTCGACTATCGGCTGTTCTCCTGGCCCGGTCAGGGCGTGCCAAGGGACTCAAGCTACCAGTACAACGAGAAAGAGTGGATGCTCGCTGAGGAGTACGACCACCTCATATCCGATCCATCGGGTTATATGCTCGGCACCTATCTACCTCGCACCGTCGGCGCATTTGCCGGTTTTGCCGGGCTCCCCTCGCTATTTGGGTTCTCGCGCATCACGTGCGTCGGCACGAGCGTCCTTGGGTGGGGCGGAGCCGAGCTGGCCGCTGGGTTGCAGCGATTAGCCGGCGCAGTGGAGATCTTCCAAGGCTGGCAGAACACCCTCCTGCGGATGGTGCTCGAGGCCATGTCGCGCGGTTTTCCGCCGTATGCGGGTTCGGGAACCCTCGCACCGTTCGACATCCTGGGCGACTTCTTGCGCGGCACCAAAGGTCTGATGATGGACATGTATCGCCAGCCTGAGAAGGTCGCGGCCGCATGCGAGCGTCTAGTGCCGGTGGCGATCGACATGGCCCTCGGCGGTGGCGATCCACCCACACCCGTGACGTTCATCCCGCTTCACAAAGGCGCCGACGGCTTCATGAACGACGAGCAATTCAGAAGGTTCTACTGGCCCTCTCTGGAGGCACTGATACTCGGTCTCGTCGAACAGGGAATGATCCCGCTGCTGTTCGCTGAAGGTCGGTACAACACTCGGCTCGAAGCCATCAGGAATCTGCCGGCGGCGAGCACGGTCTGGCACTTCGATCAGACGGACATGGGGCGAGCGAAGGCGACGGTCGGCCGGGTCGCCTGCATCGAGGGCAACATGCCGCTCTCCCTCCTGCACAGCGGCACCCCGGGGGAGGTGGCTGATAGGACTCGTTCGCTCATCGACGTCGCCGGGGAGGGCGGGGGATTCATCCTCGATATGGGCGCCGTGGCTGATGAGGGTCGCGAAGAGAACCTGCGCGCGATGATTTCGACGGTGAAGGAGTACGGGTCATACCGCTAGCGTGTCAGTCAACGGCAGAAAAGGCTCGTGCCTACGTAGTACTCGACGTCGCGGGGGAACTCGACCGGGGTACGAGCCGCTTCGCGTGGTTACCTCGGGGCTTTCTTGAGACCTACCTCCAGCCTGGAACAAAAGACGCCGCGTCTCGACTCTGTCCGTGAATCCCCAGGATACCGAGTTCCTGGGACTGGCAGAAGGGCAGCAAGCACGAGTAACGACCGAGGCCGGCGGCGTCGAGATCGACGTGGAAGTGACCGAAATGGCCCGGTCCGGTCAGGTGATCATCCCCCACGGATTCGGGCAGACTTTCGAGGGAGAGACCTACGGCACCAACGTTAACCTTCTCACCGGCAGCACACACCGGGACCCGGTTGCGGGCACGCCCCACCACCGCTACGTGCCGTGCAGAGTGGAAGGGATGTAGAGCGGTTTCACCGGCGGCACGAAACGTGGGAGCAAGAACCCGCTATTCGAAGGGCAGCTCACGCAGAGGCTGGCATATGGAGGGATACGCGGACTCTGCGTTGGCTCGCTGGTAGCAGACGCAGCAATCAGCCAGCATTTCCGGGCGCCATTGGCCTGACTAGTCCGATGCTAGCAGTCCGATAAGCCGCGGCCGGGCAGGACGGAACCGGGTCCGCAATCGGAAAGCCAGTGGTTTGCGTCCGGAAACGCCGAACTCAAGCGCGTGAGTCTCCAAAGAACCCGGGGGTGTTCGGCGTTTCACCGCGCAGCCGGAGCCATATCCATAACCCCTGAATCGTCCTTCGACCTCTCTGCCTGCTCGGTGTCGAAGATCTGATGCCACCCGTTCGACGAACGGGGCTCCGCCGCATTCTTTGCACGCTAACTCATTCCCCTCTCCGGCCAGGTGAAAGACGGCTACACCGCGGTGCGCGCGTGAACTACAGTTGACAGAAAAAAGCCATAGTTTCTTGTTAATAACTAGATACTCACAATCCCAATTATTGACAGAATAAGGCCGGCGCGGTACTGTGCGTCGGAAGCAAGGTCAGGGGAGTGCACCCAGGGTCAGCGGGTCAGGAACGAACAAGGGAGCCCATGGCGTGACTGAAGAGCTGCGCGCAACAACGACACCAACCGAGACGGCGCCATCTGAACCACGCACAGCATCAAGAGAGCGCATCAGGCGCCTCGACGACGCCATGGCCCTCCGGAAGCCCGACCGAGTTCCCGTACTGCCGATCGTCGTCCACTACTACCCCAACCAGGCCAAGGGCATCTCCAACCGGGACGTCCACCACGACATAGCCGTTCGGTGCCGCCTGTGGAAGCAGGTCACCATTGAACACGATTGGGACGGGGCCGTGTCGCCACTGCCACTACCGTCCGCCCGTCCACTCGAACTGTTGGGATTGAGTCAGCTCATGCTCCCGGGAGGAGGCCTTCCTGACAATCGGCCCTTCCAGTTCGACGAGCGCGAGTACATGCTTCAGGACGAGTACGATGAGATGCTCAAGGATCCCGCCAGCTTCGCAGTAGGCAAGCTCTGGCCACGGTTGTCCAGCACGCTGGGTGCGCTGTCGCCACTCGCGACGGTGCCGTGGCCGCCCCTGTTGCTTTACTCCACCGCGTATCACTTGCCCGGGCTTGTTGGGGGAGCATTCGCAACCCCCGGCACCCTTGACGCACTGCAGCGAGTTGTCGATACGGGTCGCGAGGTCGCTCTGATCCAGCAGGAGACAGCCGGATACGTCGCTGAGATGACGAGCCTGGGGTACCCGTTCCCGTTCGCGACCATCGCACTGACTGCCTTCGATTGCATCAGCGACTTCCTCCGAGGGCTGCGAGGCACTCTGCTCGATATGTACCAAGTGCCGGACAAACTGCTCGCCGCCGTAGAGATGTATATCCCATGGACCATCGAGCAGGCTGTGCTTCAGGCCAGGCTGAGTGGCAACCAAGGGGTCTACGTAACGCTTCACCGCGGGGCAGCCGGATTCATGTCGAACGAG
>JAKAHF010000123.1 GCA_021815245.1 Actinomycetes bacterium | reverse complement strand
TGTCGTGGCCGCCGAACGCGTCCCAGAAGTTCACACAGTGATAGGCCGCGTCGGGCTCGGTGATCTCAGGGAACTTGCCCGGCGATTTCCAGTCGAAGTCACCCTTCTCGATCACCGCCCCGCCGAGGGAGGTGCCGTGGCCGCCGATCATCTTGGTGAGCGAGTACACCACGATGTCGGCTCCGTGCTCGAAGGGGTTGAAGAGCGGCGGCGGCGTGACCGTGTTGTCGACCACGAAGGGCAGGCCGTGCTTGTGGGCGACGGCGGCGATGGCCTCGAAGTCGTCGACGTTGCCCTTGGGGTTGCCGATCGACTCCGTGTAGAGCAGCCGGGTGTTGTCGTCGATGGCCGCTTCGAAGTTGGCGGGATCGCGCGAATCGACGAAACGGGCCTCGATGCCGAAGCGCTTCAGCGGGAACCGAAACTGCGTGTAGGTGCCGCCGTAGAGCTTGTCGCCCGTGACGAAGTTCTGTCCGGCCGAGGTCAGCGTGGCGATGGCGTAGAAGATGGCGGCCGAACCCGACGCCAGGGCGACCGCGCCGGTTGCCCCATGGATGGCCGCCAGACGCTTCTCGAGCACGTCGGTCGTCGGGTTCATGAGCCTGGTGTAGATATTGCCGAAGGCTCGCAAGGCGAAGAGGTCGGCGGCGTGTTCGCTGTCGCGGAATACGTAGCTCGTGGTCTGATACAGGGGCACCGCCCGGGAGAGGGTCTCTTCGTCGGGGGTGTGACCGGCATGAAGGGCGAGAGTGTCTATGGCTTGGTGTGTCATTGTGGGGGCCTTTCCCGGCCGGCGTGCCGGCCGCTATCGAGTCATCGAGAGAGACACGTGCAGGCGGAGCCCGGCATTCGACAGGTAGCGCCGCCGTGACGTCCGCTCCGGTGACTGCGGCCCAGGGGAACGATGCTTGTAATCTGCATTAACACGATTGAGATAATAGAGTATCCTGGGATCCGTGTCAACAGGCGCGCAGGACCCGCAAGTGGTGCGGGTGTGTGACAATCTAGGCGACGCACACCACAGGTGGTGCACGCCAGGAGGTGCCCCATGAAGCATGCAGACGACGAGCAGCCGATAGTCCTTCACGGTGCGAGCTGCCGTGATGAGGCCACGGTCGTCACCGACTACCGTACGCGGCTCGCCGCGGTCACCGACGCGATAATCGACGATTGCGCCAATCCCGAGTGCCATACGCATATCGGCTTCGAGCCCATACCGTCGCGGCAGGCGATCGTCGACATCATCGTCAAAGTGCAGGAGCTCCTCTTTCCGGGCTTCTTCAGCCAGCAGCGCATCGACCCGGTCAGCTACCGCCACGCGATCGGCCAGGTGAGCACCGCGTTGTTCGACCTCCTGTCTGAGCAGATCACGCGCAGCGTGCGCTACGACTGCTTCAGGTTCGGCCGCGAATGCACCAACTGCGAAGAACGGGGCTATCAGGCGGCTCTCGAATTCCTGGCGAGCGTGCCCGAGTTGCGGCGGGTTCTGGCCGCCGACATCAGGGCGACGTTCGACGGCGACCCGGCGGCGCGGAGCACCGACGAGATCGTCTACAGCTACCCAGGGCTGCACGCCACCGCTCTCTACCGGGTGGCCCACAAGCTCCATGAGCTGCGGGTGCCCATGTTGCCCCGCATGATCTCGGAGTACGTGCACGGGGCGACCGGCATCGACATCAACCCGGGCGCGACCATCGGCGAGGGGTTCGTCGTCGATCACGGCACCGGTGTCGTGATCGGCGAGACGGCCGAGATCGGCACAGGGGTCAGGCTCTATCAGGGTGTGACCATCGGTGCCATGTCGCTGCCCAAGGGCGCCGGCGACCAATATCGGGGCAAGAAGCGCCATCCCACCATCGAAGACGATGTGATCGTTTACGCAGGAGCGACCATCCTCGGTGGCGACACCGTGATCGGCGCTCGCTCGGTCATCGGAGGCAATGTGTGGCTCACCGAATCCGTGCCGCCCGACACGGTCGTGCTGCTGGAGCATCCGAGCCTCACCAAGAAGCCGAAGAAGTAGAATGCGGCCCCGGGGCGGAGGGGGGGATTGCCCGGGGCCGCGATGCGCCTGAGGTGAGGCGCTGAGGGGGGACGAGGTCACGTGCTGCGCGATTTGTATCTACGTGCACGATAGTACTACATACAGTAGTAGTTTGTCAATCCTCCATCAGCCGGCACATCCCATCACGGATCTCGATCACGCGGTCGGCCGATGCCTTCGATTCCGGGTTGTGCGTGACCATGACAATCGCTCGTCCGGAAGTCGCAAGCTCTCGCAAGAGCCGCAGGATCTGTTCGCCGTTCTTCGTGTCGAGACTGCCGGTCGGCTCGTCGGCAAGGATGAGCGGAGGGTCGTTGTCGATGGCCCGCGCGATGGCTACCCGGCCCTGCTCGCCGCCGGAGAGCTCCGAAGGCAGACGCGCCGCCTTCTTGGCGTCGAGGCCCAACTGAGCGAGCGCCGCCAGGCCCCTCTCGCGCTTGTCGGGCATCTTCAATATGGCCAGCGGCAACATGACATTCTCGAGAGCGCTGAGATAGGGCAACAGTTCGAGCTGCTGAAACACGAAACCGATGTATTCGCGCCGGAGATCGGCCTGACGCTCGTGCGACAACCGGTACGCGTCGATGCCGTCGATCTCGACCGTGCCCGCCGTCGGCGCATTCATGACCCCAAGAATCGAGAGCAGCGTCGACTTGCCCGATCCGGAGGGTCCCATCACGGCGAGGAACTCGCCGGGGGCCACCTCGAGACTCGTGTCGTGCAGGGCGACCACGCGCCCTGGGCCAAGCGGTCCATATTCTTTGCGTACCTGCTTCACCGACAACAAGGTGACACCATCCCTGTTAGAGCTTCTTGAGGGCAAGAGCCGGATCGAGCCGGGCGGCCAGCGTGGCCGGATAGGCGGTCGCCAGGACTCCGAGCAAGATGGCCAGAGCCGCGCCCGCGATGATCACCGGCGCGCTGTATGAGAACTGCAGCGTCGAACTCGGGACGATTCGAGGCGCCGCCAGGCCGCCTCCAAGCCCCACCGCGATACCCACTACCGCGCTCACGGCGCTGAGCAGCAGCGACTCGCGAAACATGAGCCCGTAGATGTCACGCCGGCGGTAGCCGACCGCCCGGAGCACGCCGATCTCCCTCTGCCGCTCGCGGACGGCGGCGAGCATGGTCAGCACGACCACGAACACCGCGACCACGGCGATGAGCATCGCGGCCGCGAGTCCGATGTCGGAGAGCGACGAGTTCGCCTCGGCGTTGAACTGGAGGCTCTTCTTGACCGAGGCGACGGTCGTGCCGGGCAGGGCCTGTTCGAGTTCGCCGACGATCCGCTCGACGTCATTGGAGTCGGACGCCGTGATCTCGACCAAGCTCGGCCGGTCGCCGTGTTCGCTCAAGCGGGTCAGATCGGCATAGGCCATGAGCACCGCGTTGTCCTCGGGGCCGCCGGTATCTCTGAGGACGCCGCTCACCCGAAAGTCGGCGCCATCGACCCGAACGGTGTCTCCGGTCTCGACCCCGAGCTTGTTGCGCGCGTTCAGCCCCAGCAGGACCTCCCCGCCGCCGGCCGGCACGGCGCCCTCCACGTGCCACCAGGGCTTCATCTCGACGCTCTTGGCGAGATCGGTCCCCAAAGCCAGCAACTCCGTCTCGGCGACGGTCACCGAATCGAGGATGATCGGGATCACCGCCGTCAGTCGCGCGCCCGACGGGATCGCTCTGATGCGTTCGGCGACGTCGCCATCGAGCAGGAGCATCCGGGCGCTGCCCGCGGTAGCGACGGTAACTCCTCCATAGGTGAGATTGAGCTCCGGGTCGGCGGGCGTGAGCGTGATGCTGGCGCCGTACCTTGCCAGCTGATCGTCCATGGTGTGCTGCAGCGAGACGATCAGGGAGAGCACGGCGACGAAAGCGGCTACCGCCGTTGCCAGTCCCACGACGACCAGCACGCTCCTGCCGAGGTGGCGGCGCATGTGGGCAAGGGCGACCGAGGTGAGATCCATGTCAGACCTTCCTCAGAGCGAGCAACGGACTGAGCCGCGAAGCCACCCAGGCGGGGTAGAGACTCGCGGCGACGACGAGCATGGTGGCGGCGGCCACGCAACCGATGAGGATCACGGGGTCCGGCGAGGCCGGCCGGGCCACGTCTGCCACCAAGCGGGCGAAGGGGGCCGAACTGAACCAGGCGACCGCCACACCGATCACCGCCGCCACGAGGCCGACCAGCAGGTTCTCGGTCAGGACTATCTGCACGATGTGGGCCCGGCGGTAGCCGAGGGCGCGAAAGACCCCGATCTCCTCCTTGCGCCCTCGCACTCTGCTCAAGGTGGAGGCGAGCACGACCAAGATCCCCGCCAGGGCCATGAACGCCGAGACGATGATGCTGAACAGCCTGAACTGCCCCACGAGAAGCTCGCGAGACTCCATGGCCTTGCGCATGGCCGAGACCTGCGCGCCCGGCAGGATGGTGGCGATCTGGGCTGTGATGTCCTCTATCGGGCACGAGCTGCACCAGGCCGACACCTCCACGAAACTGACCTCACCGGACCGGTTCCACAGTGTCTGAGCGGTGGAGAGGTCGACGAAGAGGATGTCGTCGTCCTGGTCGCCGGTCGGCTGAAGGATGCCTGTGACGCGCAGGACCCTGCCCTGAAGCGTCACGGTCGAGCCGGCCGACCGGCCGAGCTTCTCTGCCAGGCGGGATCCGAGGACGACGTCATCGGAAGTCGACGGAGCCTCCCCGTCGATCGTCCACCACCGCTTGAGCGGCAGTTCCTGGTCCCACTGCACGCCGACCACCATGAAGGTGAGGCCGTCGAGTTGCGCCGGTTGCAGGAGCTTGGGCGCGACCTTGTTGATGTTCTCCTTGTTGCGGATGGCGCGTATGAGAGCCACCTGCTCCAAGGTCAGCGGCTGCGCCCCGTAGTCGAGCGCGCCGACGCGGATGCCGCCATACACGAGCGGGAGTTCGTCACTGCGCGGCACGACCGTGATGTTGGCGCCGTACTCGTCGACCTTGTCGGCCAGGTCGCTGTTGGCGCTCCTATTCACGAAGTACAGCGAGGCGACCACCGCGACCACCGACGCGATGAGCACCGCCAGCATCACCGTGCCGGCCAGGTGCCGGCGCACGTTGCTGAGGGCGATGTGTGACAGTCTCATCGTGCCGGTGGTCGGGCGGCGGCGTTTGGCATACGGCTAGACTCGAGGCTTCCAGCTTTCGAGCACGGCCTTGTCGACGACGATCTTGTCGCCCTCGACTCGCGCCTGCAGCTCGCTGGGCGGATAGTTCTTGCAGCCCCCGCTCACCGGCTCGAGAGTGTCGAGCTTCCACTTGGTGAAGCAGGCGTTGCAGACGAGGGTATCGCCCTCGATGTGGAATTCGTACGAATGGCACGGCTCGCAGAGAGAGCTGGCGACCACAAGCCGGCCGCTCGGCGAGATATAGGCGAGCACAGGTAGTCCGTTGCCGGGCAAGTCGTCGTAACCGGCAGGCATGGGCGTGGTGCGCGAATAGAGGACCCCGCCGATCTTGGCCGCCTTGACCTCACCGGCCGACAGCTCGATGGTGTCGGCGTTCACGGTGAGGCTCGAGAGCAATGTCATCTCCACCGGAGTGGCGGCCTCGTAGGTGACTCCCGTGGCCTCGACGACCTCGCCACCCGCCTTCGGAGCCTGGGTGGCCAACCTGTAGCCGCCGAACCCACCCGCGGCTATCACGACGACAGTTGCGATGACCGCGATCTTCTTCCAGGCAACACGCCCCGAGCGTTCGAACTTCTCTCGCTTGGTCAACGGAGCGGGCGATTTCTCGTCTGCCATGACACTCCCTTTCTATCGGTTTCGAGTAGGGGAGGCGACCAAGGCCGCCAACCGTGTGGCGGCATTATACTACAGAGCATAGTACTACGCTAAGAAGTAGTAGAGACTACTGGAGCTGGGGAAGGTCCGCCCGGATCAGTGGCCTTGGATCTCGAGGCACGCCGCAGTCTGGTCGGCGCCCCCGAGACTGCCCGCGCCCACGGCGTAACCGCTGGAGCAGACCACCAAGAAGACCAGCACAAGAGCGACGAGACTGGTCAGCAGTCGCCGCCGGGATGAAGTCCTTTGTGTGTCGAATACGAGCCTCTCGACCCGTTCGACCACCAGATCGTCATGGCTGAAACCAGTAGCGGCGCGCGGAACGGCCGAGACGGTAACGCGGTCGCCCGAGGCCTGCAGCAGCAGGCCGGCAACTCGGGTGACGGCGCCGGCTACCGACAGAGCGTCCCCGATGCGGTCGCCGGCGCGGGCATCGGCGGCCAGCTCGACGTGGCGACGCACGCTGTCTGCTGATCTCGCAACGCCGGGCAGGAAGAAGAGCGCGCGTGCCGCCGCGTTCACGAAGGTCAGGGCCAGATTGTCGTGCCTGGTCGCGTGAGCCTCCTCGTGTGCAAGCACGGCGGTTATCTCTTCAGAGCTCAGCGCTCGGACGAGCGCCGACGAGACGACTACCACCGGGTGCAGAAGTCCCGCGGTGAACGCGAACAGCCGCTCATCGGTCACCTCGTACCTGGCGAAGCGGTCGCAAGGGTCGAGACGACGGCCCCGCAGCTTGACCATGGCCTCCGTGCGACGGTTCGACCGGGCGTGCCGCACGATCGTGCGGGTCAGACTGACGAGCACCCATCCGAGCAACCCGACAGGCGGCAGCCAGATCGATATCTGCGCCCAGAGCGGCAAGCCGTGAGTGCACAGTGCTTGATGCACGCAGCCGAACCCCAACACTTCCATGAGCGGGTGGGGCAACAGATAGACGGCGAGAAACGCGAGCAGACCCAGAGTGGCG
>JAKAHF010000122.1 GCA_021815245.1 Actinomycetes bacterium | reverse complement strand
GCCAAACCCTCCGCTGGGTCGCGAGGGACTTCCACGAGCGAACAGTTGCCTCGATTAGCGTTGAAGAGACCTCCAGGATTGTGCGGCTGCGACTGCGAAACTCCGAGTTCCGGAGGCTTCTCCCAACCAGTCATGATGTCGTCAGTGCGATAATGAGAAGACTCGGTACTCACGACCATGTGACTCAGTCGAGCCTCGAGCTTACGTACTGCGAAATGAGAGAGCGCAAAAGCGAAGCCGGGTTTCTGTTCGCGTCCTGGACGGGTGGCATAACGCGCTTCAGCCGGTTCTTGTTTCTGCAGAATAGGGGCTACATCTTTCTGGGTCTCTTTGTCCTTGGTCTGTGCCTAGAAGCTACTCTGTCCTTCACGCCCAATGCATCGAGTTTTTCGCAGTTTGGCCTACGTCTTGGCGCGCCGCTGCTAGTCTCCAGCCTGGTTCTTATTCTCGAGCGATACTCGCTCTTCAGGGACCAGAAGAGGCCGGAGCTTAGATGGTCACAGTCTCCGTCTCCGGTGGCGAATCGGTTCTTGAGGTCCGGAATCACCTTGGATGCCGAGAGATAGCGGAAGCAGGAAGCGTTCTGGTCGGTATGGCTGCGGTGCGACTGCGGTATGGCTGTGGGCAATGGCCCTGTCGTCGGACGGACCGCGGATCTGGATTAGCCGGTAACCACAGGCGGGCGGCCCAACAAGCGCATCGAGCGGACGCCGTGAGCCAAGCTCACCCCAGTGCTTGGTAGCGCCGCTCATGCGCAGCACGTTGGGCACAGGGGGGCGCCCTGGAGCAGGATTCTCACTGGCCGGTTACGTTCACGCGATCCCGACATCTCGTCGAGGTCCACGAGGGGGAATTGATGGTACAGCTGGTGGCTAGATGAACAGGAAGAACGCAAAGACGAGCACGAAGGCAAGATCTGTGGGAGGGAATGAAGCCCACGAAGCAGGAGAGTCCGCACCCAGTGCTGGCGAGCAAACGAGTGCAGAGTCGGCTGGGATCTTAGTCCGAGCGAGTCAGTGGCTGGAAGCACGCAAGGCGATAATGCAGGCGGCCGGATTCGTCTCAGGGCTTCTCCTGTTGGGCGTGACTGCATGGTATGTGAGTCTGACAGCAGATGCACTTCGTCTCAACCAGGCGCAGTTCAGTGCTGTCAACACCCCAACGTGGGTGTTCGACATAGATCGCAGTCAGGACCGAATCCGAATTGTCTCGTCGGATCCCGCCTTTGTGGTGCAGGCGGCGAAGGTTATATGTCCCGACACTGACTTGAACGACGGCGTAATGGATGCAATTGAGCCGCCTAGCTTTGACTGGCCGGGGGCTCCTTTGCTCGAGGCCAAGCTCCGCACTCGTGTGGCCGCGATGCTCACGAAGGCTTGCCGCGACTTGCCGGCATCCGACGATTCTGGTGTCCCTGTGATGCTCACGCCAGTGGGTAGCTGGTACTACCCCGTTGCCATCGTCGTCGACTACGCTCACCTTGGTCGTCACTTCCAGTCGACAAGCGTCTTTAGTGTCCAATGTGGGTACTCCGGGCCGACCACGTTGGTCACCAAGCCACCATCGAGCAGCGAGATCGACCTGCAGTTCAGGGGTCTCCAGTTGATCGAGACGCTCGAGAGTCAGGATGAGTCGGAAATCGCGAGGACTTTGCGGGACTACAATGGTCGGCTTAGTGCCTACCAGGAGAAGCCCAGCTTCTTGACTGTGGCAGAGCCGCCAGACTAGCGGCAGCCGCTGGCCGACTGAATCGTTGTTGGACAGACGGTCCACGCGTCGGAAATGTGAGGGGCCTGTCGGCAAGCACCGCGTCGTGCATTCGTGGGACGGGGGGTTCCTTCTGGTGCGCTTCGCATGCGCATTGAGTGGACGGCACGAACCAGAGTGACGCGGGGGGGATGGGCCGCCGCTCATGCGTAGGAGGTTTAGGCGGGAAGGGGACCGATGAACACGGACATCCAGCTACTCGCCGACGGAGAGGGCCTGGCGGTCATCACTAATCCGACGGATGCCGAGCGCTTCCTCCTTGACCAAGGCCTGAACCGGATCCCGTCCAAGGATCTCGACCTGGCCCGTCTCGGGCCTCTTATCGGCACCGGTGGAGCCGCGACCAAAGCCGGCTCGAAACTCGCCGAGAACTCCGGCCGCTGGGTAAAGCTGACCAAGGAATCCGCGGAAGCGATCAAGAAGTACGGCCTCACGCCGACCAAGACTCCCGGAGTCAGCCACGCGATGATCGGCAAGCCCGGTGAGATCAAGCAGTGGCTCCAGATCGCGCAGGGTCCGGCAGCGCTCCAATGAGGCTGCCGAACAACGAAGTCCCGGCCGCGAGGACGCGCTGAGCGGCACCATACGGCGTCCTCAGTCGCCCAAGTAGCGCTGCTACTAGGGCTCTTTGCGTCCTTGTCTTGCGCGTGCTGATCGCATCCTCGCGGCGAAACGTCGTCGCTCAGCAGCCTATGAGCGGCCCGATGGCACTGGCGGCGTTGTCGACCATGATGCAGCAGCAGATGGACGAGATCGTCGAGTACCTGCAAGAGATCAGCGAGAAGGTCGACGACATCCTTCGCAACCAGAAGGATGCAGTGTTTGCGGACATGATCGGAGCGGAACTGATCATCGAGGAGGCCTTGACCGTCCGTGAGCACGTCGGGCGAGTCTCGGAGGTCACGTGGTCGAAGGTCCAGGCGACCTCGATGACCATCGCGAGCACCCAGGCGTACGCGGTCCGCCAACTCGACGCCATCGCGAAGAAGCTGGAGAAGAAGGCAGACCTCTGCGATGTCGCCAAGGCGACCGAGGACGCCGCACCGAAGGTCCGGGAATGGCTCGCGGTCCTCGCACGCTGCTTCCAGCTTCGGAACGGCATCTCAGTGCTCGAACTCGACCGAGTGCTCGACGCCTCGCCGGAGGAGATTGACCGGCACCGCCTCGGGGTGACGATAGCCCGGCAGAACCGCCTCGAACTCATCACCCGGAGCACCGCCCGCCTGCTCACGCAGATGGACGAGACCGTCCAGAAGGCGAACGCGAAGGTGCTGCTCAACCCGTTCGACTCGCCGGCCGCGGTGCGGTGGAGCAAGCGGGTCGCGAGTGATGTCGGCGACTTCCGTGAACGGCTCGGGATCGAGTCCGGCAGTCACACATCCGAGGCGAAGCGATGGGCGCAGGCAGCCACGGAAGTGCGAGACAAGGTGGTCACCAAGAGTACGGAAGGTGTCGATGCCGCCCGTCGTTTCGGCGCGAAGACCTTCGACCAAGCGGCCGAGGCCTTGCGCGCGGTCGACATCGACGGCGACGGCGCTCCCAAGCAGCCTCGGGTCTTGTCGGCCGTGGAACGGGCGGCTTTGGGGAAAGCAGCCGACGCGGCGGGCGCGGTTGGCTCACTGCTCCATCGCAAGAAGGGCACCGCTGCGTCGCCCGAGCGCGTCGACTCCGACAAACCGGCCGGGTGAGGTATTCTCGGCTTCAAGGCGGGCAGGGCCCGTTTGCAGGTCACGCGCAACAACGTTGGGGAGGGCTACTATGGGGAATCCTCGCGACCTCTTCCGCAGAAGCTCAAAGCGCCACCGGGTCGATGAGGAGTCGCAGAGAGGAGACGGCGTCGACGAGAACATTCCAGAACTGCTCGATGCCATCCTGAAGAACCTGAACGCACTCGCACCAGGGTCTGAGAACAGAAGTTCGTATGTCGCGCATTTGCGCTCTCTCGCCAGATGCCGGCAGGAACCGTTTGATTATCCGCAGGTTGAGAACGTGACGTTCCCAAAGACGCTGAAGATCGCCTACGCTGTCTGCCATTCGGATTGTGGCATGCGGGAGTTCATCGTCGATGGAAGCTCTCAGGAGTGCCAATTCTGCGGCGGCCTCAACTACAGGGCTAAGTTCGCCTACTACCAACTCAAGGAGTGAGGGCGGCGAGCAGTCGCTCCAGAGCACTCGCACCCAGCCATTTTTCAGCGCTAGCCCATTCCCCTGAGCCCTTGCCGCGTTTCCTGTCCGATCGAGTTGCTAGGCTGACAGGAGAGGAAAGGGGGGGTGCAAAATGCGCCGGTTCGGTGGCACTTGGAGCGAGTCGAAACTTGACTGCGTCGAGCGCTACGTCGCCGCCTATCTTCGGGTGATGCAGAATCAGTCCTGGTACACCTTGCACTAGGGTGATTCTTTCGCAGGTGAAGGCAGGCAGGCGCTTAGGACTGCCGGTGACGCGACCGTCGCCGCCGTGGAACTACGGTCGTTCTTTGGCGACGAATCGGAGCGAGTTGATACTGAGGAGTTTCTCATTGGCTCGGCAATCCGTGCCTTGATCGCTTCCTCGAAATCCACCAGGTCATTCGATCGCTTCGTCTTCATGGACGTGGACGAGCCGTCGTGCCGGGAGCTGGAGTCTATTGTCTCGTCGGACTTCCCCGAGCTTCAGCCCGCCGTAACCGTAGTCTGCGGGGATGCCAACGACGCTCTTGACCAGTACACAGCGAATACCGACTGGGCCAAGACGCGGTCGGTGGTGTTTCTCGATCCGTACGGTCTGGAAGTCACCTGGAGCACGATCCAGCGCCTCGCCGGGACGGGCGCCTGTGACGTGTGGTATCTGTTCCCCTTGGGCGGCGTTATGCGCATGATGACCAACAGCGGCCAGGTTCGTGGTGCGTGGAGAGCGCGACTGGACAAGGTGTTTGGGACGTCCGATTGGTACGACGAGTTCTACCGTTCCAGCGGGCAGCAGTCGCTTCTTGACGGCGATGAGGATTGCCCGGTCAAAGACGCATCAACCGACCATGTCGTCAAGTACATCCGGCGACGCCTGCAGGTCGCATTCCCTGCAGTGTCGAATGCTGGGATACTCAGGAACAGCAAAGGTGCGCCGCTCTTCGCGCTGGTCATGGGTGTCTCGAGCCGCAGCAGCGCAGCGCAGAGTGCCGCACTCAGGATTGCGAACCATATAGTGAGGGGCCTGGATCGACAGTGAGCGCCACGACGATCGAATGGACTGAGGTGACCTGGAACCCGGTGACCGGCTGCTCCAAGGTATCCCCGGGCTGCCTCAACTGCTATGCCGAGCGCATGGCCAGACGGCTTCAGGCGATGGGACAGCCCAACTATGTTGACGGGTTCGCCGTGCGCACGCACGATCACATGCTTGACGTGCCGTTCTCATGGGCCAAGCCGCGGATGGTCTTCGTGAACTCCATGGGTGACCTATTCCACGAGGAGGTACCCGTCGACTTCATCAAACGTGTGTTTGACGTGATGCAACGCACGCCCCGCCACACGTACCAACTGTTGACCAAGCGTGCGGAGCGACTGGCCGAGATCGCTCCGTTACTCTCGTGGCCCGACAACGTGTGGATGGGCGTCACCGTTGAGGACAATGCGTGCCTGAGTCGCGTTGAACGACTCCGGGAAGTCCACTCGGTGGTCAAGTTCCTTTCGATTGAGCCGCTTCTTGGACCACTGCCCGACCTGAACCTTGATGGGATTGACTGGGTGATTGTGGGCGGCGAGTCTGGTCCTCGAGCTCGGCAGATGCGGCAGGAGTGGGTTTGCTCGATACGTGATGCTTGCATTGAAGAAGGCGTGCCGTTCTTCTTCAAGCAATGGGGTGGCACGCGCAAGAAGGCCGCCGGCAGGATGCTGCAGGAC
Organism: Actinomycetes bacterium; assembly: GCA_021815245.1. The sequence continues at coordinate 1,199 of JAKAHF010000122.1, read as the reverse complement.
CGCACCTGGAGCCAGCTGCCACCCGGAGCGGTGAGAGTGGCCTAACCTGGGGAATGAGGCGACTCGCCTGGCTCTCCGCTCGCCGGAGCCCAGTCGAGTGCCAAAGACTGACAAGCAGTTGCCACGCGCGGCCTTCGGTCGCCAGCGACCGGCAAGATCGTTGGGAAGGGGGGCACCAGCCATGGAGTTCATCGCAATCGACTTCGAGACGGCCAACCCGAGCTATGCCTCCATCTGCCAGATCGGGTTCGCACGCTACTCCGCATCGGAACTGGTCGACGAGTGGGGGTCGTACGTCGACCCCGAGGAGTACTTCCATCCCATGAACGTCCGCATCCATGGGATCGACTTCCCGGTGGTCCAAGGTGCTCCGCGGCTCTCGGATCTCCATTCCGGCATCATGGCATGGCTCGAGGGTCGGGTGGTCGTCTCGCACACCCCGTTTGACCGAGTCGCCCTGCAGCAAGCGTTCGACAAGTGCGGCTTGCCCAAGCCCGACTGTCAGTGGCTCGACTCCTCTCTGGTGGCAAGACGCACGTGGAGTGAGTGCGCGTACTCAGGGTACGGTCTTGCCTCCGTGTGCCGGCTCATCGGGTATGACTTCGGGCATCATGACGCGCTCGAGGATGCGAAGGCGTCCGGTCAAGTTGTGATCGCCGCGTGCGCCGCATCGGGACTCTCGATGGCCGACTGGATTGCGCGAGTGCGTAGGCCGATTGGCGACACGACCTCATCCCGCTGTGCGCAACGGATACAACGTGAGGGGAATCCCGAAGGCCCGCTCTTCGGAGAAGTGGTGGTCTTTACCGGTGCCCTCAGCATCCCGCGCGCTACTGCCGCTGATCTTGCCGCCGCCCTCGGCTGTGAGGTCGCGAGCGGAGTCAACAAGCACACGACCATGCTTGTCGTGGGTGACCAGGATGTGGCACGACTCGCCGGCCATGAACTCAGCTCCAAGCACAGACGAGCTGAGGAATTGGCGGCGGCTGGTCAAGAGATTCAGGTTTTGTGCGAGAGGGATTTCGCCGCCCTGGTGGCGGTTCATGAGTCACCGGTGCAGTCGTAGCGAGCCACAGACCAAGCTCGAGCTGACCTGCACACGCGCGGACTGCCGCTGCCCGTGCCTTACCAACGGCATGTGTACAGCCGCCGGCGTCGCCTCATCGTGGCCGTGATCGCAGTCGGCGTGAGCCTGGTCT
>JAKAHF010000121.1 GCA_021815245.1 Actinomycetes bacterium | reverse complement strand
GTCAAGGAGCACCGTCTGCGCGTGTTCGCCATCTACACCGCTATGGTCGGTCTGATCACCATCATCCTCTCGCTGGTTTGAGGGCCGTCGTGGGCCGGACCCGGGTCAACGTGTCGCGACCCCCGTACAGGGCGCCTCTCCTGGCGATTCTCTCCGTTGGGATGCTCGCGCTGCTGCTGTCGCTGAGTCTGAGCCGGCCGGCGAACGCCGCCGCGGCGACGGTGATCCACAAGGGAACGAGCGGAGCCAAGCAGATCGCCCTGACCTTCGACGACAACGGCAACGCCTCGCGGTCGGTGGCGACGCTGAGGGCGCTCCAGTCGAACAACGTGCCTGCCAGCCTATTTCTCATCGGGGCGGCAGTCGCCTCGACGACGAGCGTCAATGCCGAGATCGTCAAGGGCATGAACGCGGGGCTCTTCGAAGTGGGCGACCACAGTTGGTCGCACAAGGTACTCACCGGACTGTCCGACGCAGCGCTCGCCAAGGAGATCGGAGGCGGCACCGACGCCTTCAGAGCCGCGACCGGCGCGAGGACCGTGCCCCTCTTCCGACCACCCTACGGCAGCACCAACGCGCGCGTCGCCGCGGTCGCGGGCGCCGAAGGCTTCAACTACCTCGTGCTCTGGGATGTCGACCCACGCGATTGGTCGGGCGGTTCCGCCGCCTCCATAGCCGACCACGTCGTCTCACACGCCCACAGCGGGGCCATCGTGGTCATGCACATGTCGGCGGCGCATACGGCGGCGGCCATCCCGCTGATCGCGAAGGCGCTGAGGGCCAAGGGCTACGAATTCGTGAAAGTCTCGACCATGCTCAAAGGTGAGCGGCTCTTCGTCGACGTCGCCGAGCAGACCGAGCAAGGTGCCGCCATCGCGCGCATGGTGCGCGAGGGGTTCATGAGCGGCTACGACGGCAACTACTTCGGGCCGGCCGATACCATCACCCGCGCCCAGGTGGCGAAGGTTGCGGTGGAGGTGGGCGGCATGCACACCGAGAGCGTCGAGAACGCCGAGTCGCCGCTCTTCGCCGACGTTCTGCCGGTGAAAAGTGGAGGCGCCTACGTCACCTACCCGTTCGACTACGTGCAGGAGGCCGCCGCGGCGGGACTTGTGCTCGGCAGCGCCGGTGTCGATGGCGTGAGCGTGTTCAGACCCGGCACCGAGATCACCCGCCTGCAACTGGCTTCGATCCTGGCCCGCATGCTGCGCAGGTTGAAAGGCTATGGAGCCGGGGACTCGCAGACCGGCGGTGAGACCACGACGACGACCACGACCGTCCCGGCGAGTGGTACCACCGCCGGCGTTCCCACCACCACGTTCATGCGGGCCTCGCCGGCATTTCTCGATGTGCCCGACTACGCCGTCGCCGACGTCGCTCTCGTGGTCGGCCTCGGCCTGATGTCGGGGTACTCCACGGGGGAGTTCGGTTCGTGGACGGGAGCGCGGCGCGGACAGGTGGCGCTGGCTATGAGCCGCTACCTTGACCTGGCGCCGTACCTGCCGGCAGACTGACCCTCACCCTGAGGCCGCCCGTCTCGGGCGCCTCCAGCTCGATAGAGCCGTCGAGCGCGGTCACGACCGACTTGACGATCGAGAGACCGAGTCCGAATCCTCCGGTCTTGCGGCTGCGCGACTTGTCGGGACGGTAGAAGCGCTCGAAGAGCCGCCCGGTCTCGTCGGGTGAGATGACCGCGCCGCTGTTGGCCACTTCGAGAACGGCCCGTCCATCGCGAAGATACGTCTTCACCAAGAACCAGCCGCCGGGCTTGTTGTGGCGCACGGCGTTCTCAACGAGGTTGCCGACCATGCGCTGAAGCAGCGACTTCTCTCCCTTGACGGGCGCCGACTGCAGGTCGAGCTCCAGTTGCAGACCCATGGCGTCGGCTTCACCGGAGGCGAGGTCGACCTCAGCCATGGTCACCTCGGCCAGGTCGAGATCGACGAGAGTGGGCGTGCGTTCGGCGTTTGCGAGGGTGAGCAGTCCGTCGATGAGGCCTTCGCTGCGGTCCACGGCCTCGTTGATGGCGACGCCCATCTCCTGCAACTGCTCGGGGCCGAGGTCGGGGTCGCTCATGGCCACGTCGAGCTCGGTGCGGATGATGGTGAGAGGAGTGCGCAACTCGTGAGAAGCGTTGGCGACGAACTCCTTCTGCGCTGTGAAGGCCGTGTCGAGCCGCTCGAGCATCTCGTCGAACGTGTCGGCCAGATCTTTCAATTCGTCTCGTGGCCCGACCATGCCGATCCTCTCGTGCAGTGTCTAACCCGAGAGCCGGCGGGCGGCGCTGGTTATCTGGTGTACCGGTCTCAGCATGCGCCCGGCTACGATCCAGGCCAGGCCGAACGTCAGCACGGCGATAAAGGCGAGGGCGATGAGCGACTTGGTCCACAACTGGTGCAGGGCTTCGTCACGGAGCTCGCGGAGCGCTTCTTCGAGAACATAGCCCGAGATGCCGCCGCGAGGATCGATAATCCAGATCTCGGGGGGTGGGACTCCCGGCCGGCCTCCGATGGCGGGGCGGCTGAGGTCGGACTCGGTGAGACCGTGACGCTCGGCGATCAGGTCTCGCACCTTGCCGGGCGCGACGGTCATGCTGTCGTGCACCATGAAGTAGTTGACGCCGATGAGCAGAGCGCCGGCGAGCGCGAAGAACAAGCCGGTCCAGATGGTGAGCTTTAGTCGGATGGTAAGACCACGCTTACGCCGAGCCTGGGCCGCAGCCTCCCTCTCGGGCTCCGACGGGCTGTATGGCGCGGGCGCCTGAACTTCCGCGAATGCTTCGTCGATCAGGATGTCATCGGGGTCGGGGGTCATACCTTGTAACCGACCCCGGGGATGGTCTCGATGAGCGGTGGATCGCCGACCTTGCGGCGGAGGGTCATGATCGTGACTCTCACCACGTTCGTGAACGGATCGGCGTTTTCGTCCCACACCTTCTCGAGCAGTTCCTCGGCGCTCACGACCCTTCCCTCAGCCGAGAGGAGGGTATGCAGCACGCCGAACTCCTTTTTGGTGAGCCCCAGGTCGCGCCCGGCCCGTTCGGCCACGTGGCGGGCGGGGTCGAGCATGAGGTCGCCGGAGGTGAGCACCGGCGGCACGGGCGTGCCTGCGCGGCGCCCGAGGGCGCGCAGCCGCGCCACCAACTCCTTGAGCGCGAAGGGCTTGGGCAGGTAGTCGTCGGCGCCCATGTCGAGCCCGGTGACCCGATCTTGGATCGAGCCCGACGCCGTCAGCATCAAGATGCGCGCCGGACATTGCCGGGCGACCAGCTGGCGGCAGACGTCGTCGCCGTGCACCAGGGGCAGGTTACGATCGAGAACGACCACGTCGTACGAGTTGACGGCGGTCTTGGAAAGCGCCGCCTTGCCGTCAAGCACCATGTCGACAGCGAAGCCCTCGTTGCGAAGGCCGCGAGCGATGGTGTTCGCCAGACGCTCTTCGTCTTCGACGAGGAGAATACGCATAGTCGCTCCTAGGCTCGACTGCTGGTCCTGAGATTGAAGATGATACCCCGTCTGCATAGGCCCGGCCTATCCAAAAAGTGTTGCTTTGCGGGCAGTGTACGCACGGCGAAGTAAGGCCCCCGTAAGACGGGATGGCGTGAACTGTGCTTTACGACGTTCTTACTCCCCCGCGCGTAGGATGCTCGCCGACGGCCGCTGTGCGGGGTGGCATCGTAGGCGCCCCTGCCCGACCGGGTACAATAGAAGAATCGTCCAGGATTTGTGGAGAGGAATCGAATATGGACACTACCCACAGGGCGAACGCGGGGGCTGGGCGCCGCCACGCCGCCTCACGCCGCATCTGGCTTGCGCTTCTCGCAACCATCATCGTTCTATCACTCATCACCACGGCCGGTCTCGTCTTGGGCGGTTGCTCGTTTGAGTTCGGCACGAGCTCGAGCACGAGCTCTACCGGCCGGACCGTGACCACCGCGAGCGGCGGCAACGTCGCCGACCCCGGCACCACCACGACCACGGTCGGAGCCAGCACAGGCACGATCGTGACCGCAGGAGAAGGACTGGCCAGCCCGGCCGAAGCCGTCGGGCAGATACTGGCGGCGAGCGTGGTCAACATCGCGGTGTCCGACACAGCCACACGCCCCGGTGTCTTCGGAGGCCAGTTCGATTACCAGGCCGGGGGATCGGGAGTCATCTACACGTCTGACGGCATGATCGTGACCAACAACCACGTCGTGACGAACGAGTACACCGGTGAGGCCGTCAGCGAGATCATAGTGACCCTCACAACGGGAGAAGAGCTCCAGGCCACCATCGTGGGCCGCGACCCGCTCACCGACCTCGCGGTCATCAAAGTCAACAGCGACACTCCCCTGCCGGCGGCCACCTTCGTCACCGAGGCCCCCAGGGTCGGCGAGTACGCGATCGCTATCGGTAGCCCGCTCGGCTTCTCCAACTCGGTGACGCTTGGCATCGTCTCGGCCCTCGACCGCACACTCGATGTCAGTTCCTACACCGGTGACGTTGTCACCTACTTCGGACTCATCCAGACCGACACGCCCATCAGCCCCGGCAACTCGGGTGGCGCGCTTGCCAACGCCAACGGCCAAGTGATCGGCATCAACGCGGTCAAGTCCGACCAGTCGGGCGCCGAAGGCATCGGCTTCGCCATTCCGTCGTCGATAGTCACCATGGTGGCCGACCAGATCATCCAGACCGGCAAGGCCACTCACGCCTACATGGGCGTGGGCACCCGCGCGGTCACCAAGGACCTGCAACAGCAGTTCGGTCTCTCGCGGTCGTCGGGCATCCTCATCGCCTCGGTCACCCAGAACGGACCCGCCGACAAGGCCGGCATCGTGCGGGGTGACATCGTCATGCAGATCAACGGCAAGGACATGATCGAGTCGAGTGACCTGCTGCAGGCGATTCGCGACAAGAACCCGGGCGACCAGGTGACCGTCAAGCTCGACCGCAACGGGCAGACCATGGAATTGGTGGTCACACTCGAAGAACGGCCGGCCGAACTGAGCGCCGCCCAAGCCGCCGGATAGACGACACCTGCCGCCTAGGCAGCAAACATGCGGCCGGGGCGCCGAGCGCGATGTGAAGCTCGGCGCCCCGGCCGAACTGTGTCCCTGTTCGACGGTCGCCTACCTGATGGCGAAGCCTTGCTCCCCTCGCGGTTCCTCGTCGTGGACGGCCATCGCGGTCACGTGTGCCCAGCGCGGACCCTGGCGGGTCCAGGCGAGCATCTCCTCCACCGCGGCGCGCGTCCCTTCGTACACGGCTTCGACGCGACGATCCTCCAGGTTCCTCACCCAGCCCTTCACGTCCAGCCGGATGGCCTCCTGCACGGTGTGATAGCGGAACGAGACTCCCTGCACGTAGCCTTCGACGAAGACGCGCACGCGAACGACCTTGGCGCCCCCAGCACCCGTGGTCTCGTTCTCGGCGGCGCTCACTTGAGGATGCGCAGGCCTTTGTGTTTGCGCCTGCTGCGCACGCGCACCCGGTAGACCAGGAGTACGTTGAAGAGCGTGAGCAGGGCGCCGATGAGCGGCACCAGGACGAAGAGCAAGGTGCCGATGAGCACCACGATGTCGGTGTAGACGCTGACGAGGATGATCGGCGCCGTGTCCTTGGTCGCGGCCGGCCGGGTGGAGCGCATGACGTGGTCGGCGAGCCCGGCGATGGCGAGACCCAAAACGCCGCAGACCACCATGGCGATCCAGCCGTCGGGCGCCATGGCCGCCGCGAACACCACGCCGCCCAGGAAGATGCGGATGGGTTGCATGATCTGCGTCTTGAGCGGTGAGAAGAGGAAGATCTTGTCGGCCGCCAACTCAATGACAGCGAGAGCGAGAAGCAGCGCGATGACCCAGGTTCTCTCGAGGAACGCGAACCACGTGCCCGAAAGGACGGGCGCGCTCTGGAACTCGAGCCTCGAGTAGAGGGCAAGAAAGCCCACGGGCATGAAGGCCCTGATGCCGCTCAGCACGGCCAACCCCGCGCCCATACAGGCACGGGCGTAGATGCTGCTAAAGATGACGTCCAACGTGGCTTTCCCCGCAGGTATGAACTTTAGATGAGTATGTCGTCGACCGGATAGCGCAGCTTGGGCATGCCGGGCTCGGCCGAATAGCCGATGCAGACCATCGCGGTCGGCACTATGTGGGCCGGCAGTTCGAGAATGCGGGCGACCTCAGCCGGGTCGAATGCCGTCATGGGGTTGGCGCCCAGGCCCAGCGAGTAGGCCCCGTTCACGGCGTTGCCGAGCGCGATATATACCTGCTCCTGCGACCACTGCAGCTGTCGCTCGGCAGACATGCCGCTGACGATCTGCGTGGCCATCTGGAACACCCGCTCGCGCATCTCCTCAGCCACACCGGCCGCGGCCTGCGCGTCGCGCAGTTTGGCGATGAGCGTGGGGTAGTCGGTGTCGGCGCACAACACGAGGAGGTGCGAACAGGCCTTGACCTGGTTCTGGCCGAACGTCGCCGTGAACACCTGGTCTTTGAGATCCTGCTCTCTGATGACCTTGATCTTCCACGGCTGCAGATTCATCGCCGAAACCGACATGCCGATGATCTCGAGCAACTCCTGGATCGTCGCCTCGCGAACGGGCATGCTCTGATACTGCCGGATAGAACGGCGGTTCTTGACGACCTCTTTGAACTCCATGGGACCTCGCTTACCCCAACACGCGTAAAAGGAAACCGGATGGATTCCAGTATACAAGCCAGGCACGACGGAAATGCTCCGTGAAGACCCGTGGATGCTAGAATCTGCCGGCCGAATGACGCGGCGGGTGCCGCATTTTCGAGGTCGCCGGTCGGATCGCCTCAAGGCGGTGCCGATGCCGGCGGCGACGCCGGTCCCTCACCCGCCCCCGTAGCTGAGGGGATAGAGCATAGGTTTCCTAAAC
>JAKAHF010000120.1:6314-6896 GCA_021815245.1 Actinomycetes bacterium | reverse complement strand
CCATCGACGGCGGCATCTGGGGCCGCATGGCCGGGTTCGACGTCATCGGTTTCATGGACGAGATCAAGGCGAGCGGCCAGGTGCGCAAGATGGGCTTCTCGTACCACGGGCGCAAAGAGGACTTCAACCGCATTGTCGACGCCTACGACTGGGACTTCGCCCAGGTGCAGTACAACATGGTCGACGAGCACCTGCAGGCCGGCATCGAAGGCATCGAGTACGCCCACGCCAAGGGCATGGGCATCATCGTCATGGAGCCGCTGCGGGGCGGGTCGCTGGCGGGGCGCATCCCGGCCGAGGTGAAGAAGATCTACGACCACGCAAGCGTGAGACGCGCCCCCGTCGACTGGGCCCTGCGCTGGGTGCTCAACCGGCCCGAAGTCACCCTGGTGCTTTCGGGCATGAACGTCGACGACCACATCCGCGAGAATCTCCGCATCGTCGAAGACGCGCTGCCGAACAGCATGACCGCCGAAGAGGAGCAGATCGTCGCCAACGTGCGCGACGCTTACGGCCGCCTGATGCAGGTGGGCTGCACGGGCTGCGCCTACTGCATGCCGTGCCCGCGGGGCATCGACATCC
>JAKAHF010000120.1:0-6304 GCA_021815245.1 Actinomycetes bacterium | reverse complement strand
GGCGGCGTTCAAGAACCTCAACAATTACCACGTCTTCTCCAAGTGGGAGGCACGCATCTACCACGCCCTCTTCCTGGGGGTGCAGACCAAGGACGGCAAGCCCCACTGGACGACCGACTGCTCCGACTGCGGCAAATGCGAGGAGAAGTGCCCGCAGAACGTGCCGGTGCGGCAGTCCTTCGCGCAGGTGCGCAAAGACCTCGAAGGTCCGTTGGTGAAGAGCATCGCCGCGGTTGCCAGGAAGACCATGCGAACTGCGCCGCAAGGCGTGCCGCCAGACACCGCAGAGCCGTCACCGGAGGAGGAACCCGGAGCATGAACGTCTCCATCATCCTCGCGCACCCCACACCCGGCAGTTTCAACCACGCCATCGCCGAAGTCGCGGCCGAGCAACTGTGGCTGAACCGGCATACCGTGATGGTGCACGACCTCTACGGCGAGGGGTTCGACCCTCTTCTCGCAGCCGGCGAATCGGCCTCCGACCCGGCCGAGCCATTGCCGCCCCTGGTCGCCGCCCATTGCGCGGAGATCGCCCGGGCCGACGGCATCGTCATCGTGCACCCCAACTGGTGGGGCGCGCCGCCGGCCATTCTCAAGGGCTGGATCGACCGCGTGCTGCGCGCCGGCGTTGCCTACCGTTTCCTCGAGGGCGACGGAGGCGAGGGCGTCCCCGAAGGCCTACTCAAGGCCCGCACCGCGCTCGTCTTCAACACGGCGAACACGCCGCCCGCCCGCGAGGTGGAGGCCTTCGGCGACCCGCTGGAGCTCATCTGGAAGAAGTGCGTCTTCGGCCTCTGCGGGGTCGGCGACGTGCGCCGGGTGACCTTCTCCGTGGTATGCACCAGCACCCTCGAGGAGCGTCAGCGTTGGCTCGAGGCCGTGCGTCTCATGGTCGACGAGGCCTTCGGCCGCTAGAACGCCGGCACCTGCGAGCATATGACAGAGCGAGCCTCGCCGGTCTGAGTGCGTAGTAGAGGACGTGCGCCCAATCGGGCAGTGTCACCCACGCCCAGTCTCCGGCCGACGGCACGAACGTGCGCAACACAAGGTAGCGCGCTCGGGAAGACGGGCCGTCAAGCGTTGCCATATTCCAACGCATCTCTCGCAAGAGCGGCAGCGTGTAGCACAAAGGCTCCGTGTAGGATCGAACCGCCTGAGAGCACAGACGCCCGATTGCGCGCTCTCGACGCGCAAGATCGAGCACTTCCTCGGGAACGGCCGCTCCGAACACCTCACCCGCGAGCAGCACCCCAAGCAGACACCTCCTCCAGCAGCGTGCACGCCTGGCTTCCCGCAAGAACTGATGCCAGTCGAATCGGTCGGCCCGCAGTACTTCCGCGAGGCAGTGTGCGAGTTCGAGCTGCGCCCAATGATGCTTCGCGCCATGCACACACAGGACAATGGCCAGATCGGCGCGAGACGGCCATGGCACCTCGTGACCGAGCACCGACACCGTGCTTGCTCGGCTGAGAAGGTCGTCTAGATCGAGGCGGCACATGATGGGTTTCTGGACGATTCTCCAGTGCAACTCAGCGGGGGTGCGCGAACCCCCAGTAACGAAGGCAAGCTCGTTGCCGAATCGTATGGTGGTTCGCAGCTGACTCCGGCTAAGCGACTCCTTGGGCTCGAATCCCATCTGCCGGAGCAGCTCTATCGCGGTAGCCACCTTCGTCTGCGCGACGATCACATCAAGGTCATAGGATGTGCGGAGCGCGATGTCACCGTACGCGTAGAGCGCTAGCACCGGTCCCTTGAGGGGCAGTGCCGCCACGCCGGCTTGCCCGAGGGTATCGAGGAGTCCTACCAGTTGCTCAGTCCGCTGCCCAGCCTCTCTCGTGTTTGCCAGATAGAGCCGCTGCATATCCTCAAGCACCCGCGGGGACACGCAGTCGGAGGCATGCTCGGATATCGCGCGGGCAAGTATCGGGACAAGATGGTGCTCCGAGGCCACGTCGACCGCGAGCTCCCAATCGGATACCTCCTGTGCGGCCGAACGGAAGAGGTCGCGCATCTCGCCGCCACCGAGGGACCGAGCGGCAAGGACGATCAGCTCCACAGAGCCGATCAGGCCATCTGGGATGGGCTCAGGTGCCGCCAAAATACTGCGTGAGCAACTCGACGACACTCGCGTCGGGCACGAACTGGAGCTCGTAGCCCGGCACGCTCTCCACCAGATGGGCGCAAGTGTCGAGCACCTCGGGCATGCGCTGTCTGTCGTACCACGGGCATGACACCATCGGCGCCAATCGCCGCGCGGCCACGCCGGGTTCCAGGGGAATCACCCTGTTTTCGGCGGCTTTGGCGAGAAAGACAAGCGCCCGGAGAGGTGCCGACTCGTTGCGCGCAATGCGCGCTTCTCCCGGCCACGGTGTACCCCAGGCGTCGAAACCGCCCTCACCGGCTCGGATGATGAGGCGGTCGTCGCTCAGGACGTCGGGCTCTTTTCCGGCGGCACCCAGCAAGCGCGAAATGGTCGTCTTGCCGGCGCCTGAAACGCCGCAGAAAGCGAGGACACCGTTGGCCGACCGAAGGCCCGCGGCGTGCACGATGAAACCTTGCCGTGAAGCCAAGTGGTTCATGAGAAGGAGCTGATCGAGCGGATAGCAGAAGGGGTCGTCCAGCGTGCCGTTCGCGGACACGAGTGAGCGAGCAACATGTGCGGCGACGTTCGACGTGAGCGCGTCGCAGATGACTTGCATCCACTCCGACCCGTCGCGAGCGGTGAATACCAGCCGATATCCCCCGTTTGGCTCCGAGTAGGCCGACCAGTTGGTGCCGGTGTCAAAGACAAGATCGCCGCGAGGTGCTGTTGGGGCGCCGACGAGCACCTTCACCTCGATGCAGCCTGCCCGCGCCAGACCCGAGAGAGGCCCTTCGTCAAGAAAATGCTCGTACGCCTCACTGGGCGGCGGAACCAACTCTGCCTGCCCGCAGGTGACAAGTGCTCCGACGCCGCCTATGGACAGGCGTCTTCGGGAAGGCACCGAGCTATCACGACCCCGATCCCATGCAGCCATTGCTGCTGCAAGGGATAGCACCTGAGGCCGAGTCCCACGTTCCTTTGCAGCCGTTGGAAAGCACTTGGTCGGCCTCCAAGCGGATGCGAGTGATCTGGGGCCTCTCGTAGACCGGCTCTCTCGCCTGGTCGGGATTCTTGTGTTGATCCTCCATGCGCAGCCACGCCCTTCCTGCTAGTTCGCCACAAGTATAGCTTCCGCTCGGCTCCTCCCGAGAGCGCACACATAGTCTGGTGGTCGCTCCACGTTGCCGGTCTCGAGCTCGAACAATGCCGGACAGTATCCGCAAATGTTCACCTGAGGACAAACGGCACACGCGCGCTCCACGCTTCCCTTCAAACTGTACACCGCGACGACCACGTGCTTCCATGCAGCCGCGAGGCCATGGGTGACTGCGTCGGCGGATATGCTCCGACTGACGAGGCACGGCCGCAGCACTCCCTGGGGGTCGAGATGGAAGTTGGTCACACCGGCGCTGCACAGATAGACCCTCTCTCGATCGACCGGGCCCGATTGCCGCGAGACGTATTCACGAGCCTGGCGCGCTCGCTCCGGCGACGCGAACTCCAGTGCCGTCGCGACCTCGGGCGTAACCCGGTCGCGAAGCGGTTCGCGTCCCCCATCCAAACGCGGGATCAGCAGTGGGTCGACGCGGAACTTCACACCGAGGTCGGCGGCCAAAGCCTCCATGGCCACGATCTCGTGCACGTTGTGCCGCAGGATCATGGTCTTGAGCCGTACGTTCACGCCCGCATTCAAGAGCGACTCAATGCCCTTCATCGCCCGAGCGTACGAACCTTTCACAGAGCTGACGATCTCGTACGTGCGTTGTGTCGCTCCGTAGATGCTGACTTCGACCGCGTGTGGCGGGTACTCCCTGAAGACGTCGACATGCTGCTGTGTCACGAGGGTCGCGTTGCTGAAGACCGTGACCACGATGCCCATTCGCCGGCACCCTTCGTAGATGATCGAGAAGTCGCGGCGCAACAGCGGCTCTCCTCCGGAAAGCAGCAGATACAGGCACCCGGCACCGGCCGCTTCGCGAACCAAACGAATAACCTCATCGGTGGATAGCTCTCCAGCGGTCGAGGCGGGCTGCGCGTGCAGGTGGGCCGCGTAGCAGTGCACACACCGCAGATTGCACCGGTAGGTCAGATCGAACGCCCCGCTGGTCGCGATGCGCAGGTCGGTGGACCGCTGCCGGAGGCGTGCGAGACAATCCGCAGCTCTGTCATCGATCTCGATATCGCAGATCATCGGTTTGCCCGATCGGGGTCAGCGACCAGTGTCTTCCGCTGAGGAGGCAAGAAGCTCGAGTTCGGTGAGCTCGTTCATGAATGCGATGACATCGCCGCGCGCTTCATCGACGCCGATGCCGAATTCGGAGGCCATCTCCGACACCAGCTGATCGATCGAGCGCGAGCCGTCGAGCCGTTGCCACAACCAGGTCCCGGTGCGATTAAGCGCGAACAGATCCTGCAGATCGGCCAGCTTGCCCCTGATAGGCACGAGAAAGACCTCCCCGGCCACCTCGCGCAGCAGAACGTCTTGATCGCGCCGTCGAGGCGACGTACTCATGGGCACCTCGTGCTACCAGACCGCTGTCAAAGCGGGATCGCCAAAAAGAACGTAGGTCTCGACGACCTTCTTCGAACCGCCGGCGCGAGCGTAGGCCGCCATCGCCGAGTTGATCACCTGGCCCAGCACCGGGTTATGGCCCGCGAACAGTCTTTGGAGGAAGTACTGGTCGAGGGCGGTCGAGTCTCGGTTGACCTCGGCGCCGCTCGGCGCCCAGATAGCGATGGCTCCGGCATCGGCATCGAGGCTGAACGACTCACCGACGCAGTCGGAGCCAGGAAGGCCATAGTTGCCGGCGCCACAGGTCATGGCTGCAAGGATCGGCAGTCGAGGAGCATTCGACAAAGAGGCCAGACTGCCGACGCTCAAGAGGCCTTCTTGGGCGAGCTGCGACGGCGCGCCGTGGCCGATGTAGTTGATCAGCAGCCTACCTCCCGCCAAGGCGTCGAGCAGCGCGGACTGCGTCGCCGACAGTCCAGAGTCGCCGAGGTACGCGGTATCAACCATCAGCGAGGCAGGCACCGACGCTGCCGCCAGCTCGCTGTCAGCTGTGAAGTCACCGGCCGTGTCGGGATTGTCGGCGGCGAACAGCACCCTCTCCCTCCACTCGCCGATGGAGGCCTCGTAGGACTTGAGCTTCTCGACGTATCCGCCTAGTTCGGCAGAAGACGAGACCGCGATGCGTCCCACCATGAGATCGGGTAGCCCATCTCCCGAGGTGTCGGCAAGAGCGTTGTCGGAGCAAACCAGTCCCCGCGGCGTGTCGACGAGAAGACCGGGGACCAGCGAATCGTCATAGCCCTTGTAGTTCTTGTAGTCGTAGCTCCCCTCGCCGGCGAGCACCAAATAACTCGGCGCCGGTTTCCAGTTGGCGCGTGCGTAGGAGCCGAAGCTCTTGATGGCCAGCGGCGTCGCCAGACCGAAGGAGAACTCGTCATAGATCTGTTGCGTGGAGACAACCGCCGTCCTCAGCCCACGGGCCGCACGATATGCGGCCAGACCAGTCGCGGCCTCGATCATGTCGGGTGTGGTGATCACGAGATAGTCGGCCCCTCGCGTGCGGATCTTGAGTGTCGTCGTTGTCGCCGGTGCCAAGAACTCCGGCACGAAAGCTCCGGCCCTCGTCGCAATCAGGTAGTCCGATCCCGCGGTCTGAGCCTTGAAGGTCAACGTCGTCGACCCATCGCCGGCCCGGCCGGTCACGCACGCGAGCGATCGAGGATTGCGGGTGTCGGTGAGATCGAGCACGACGCAATCGGAACTCGATAGACCGGTGACCTTGACCACCCCGGCAGACTCGGCATGGAACAACAACTGATCGGACCGGGCCACACAGGAGCGTTGATAGGTGAGATCGAGGGCGTCGAGTGCAATAAGGCTGTATGGAATGCCCGGGTCGAGCACCGCCTGCACTTCGACGGTGTTCGTGCCGGCGAGGAGCGCATGCGAGGGCACGGGCAGGGAGAACTGGGTGGCGGTGGACCCGGTCCAACGACTCTCTCCGAGTGTGACGCCGTTGAGCACGATTCTGGCGTGATGCTCGTTGACCAGTCCCGAGGTCGTGAGCCCCTGCAGCGAGACAGTGAGCTCACCGCCGCCCACCGCATCGGGAGCCTCGAGAGCGAACGATTTGACATCCCCCGAACCCGCATTGAGATAACTCCAAACCCAGAAGTCGGCTGCGGGATCGTGAAACAGGCCGGTGACCG
>JAKAHF010000119.1 GCA_021815245.1 Actinomycetes bacterium | reverse complement strand
ACCCGGGCGCCCGCGTCGAGAAGGCGACGAGCAGGCGCATAGCCACCCTCGCCAAGGAAGAACGTCGCCCCGGGCAACAGAACGGCGACGGGCACCCGCTTCGGACCGTCTGGGGCGGCAAGCGCGTCGATGCCCGCTTCGCTCACGTGGTCAAGGTGGTCCACAGACACGGCGCCAAGCGCCGCCGCGAGCTCGGTACCCCCTCCGTAGCTGAGTTGGTCGGCATGGAGCTTCGGCTGCAGGCCGTGTTCCAGGCCCGCCTCGAGCAGCCGGCGGCACTGGTCGGCATCGAACGCCCCCTTCTCGAGAAAGGCGTCGCAGAACTTGGCGAGGTGATGCTTCGCCGCCGCCGGGATCATCCGCTTTGCCACCATCTTGATGTAGTCATCGGGCCGCCCTGAGTATTCGACGGGCACCGCGTGGCCGGCCAGAAGGGTCGGCACGACATCGACCGCGTGTGCGGTCGACACGTCGCGGTACACCTCGAGCATGCGGATTTCCTGGTCTTGCGACAAGCCGTACCCGCTCTTCGCCTCGACGGTGGTCACTCCGTAGCGCAAGAAATGGTCGAGCCGGCGGCGCGTCAACGCGCGCAGCATCTCGTCGGAAGCCGACCGGGTGGCATGTACGGTGCTCATGATGCCTCCGCCGGCGGCGGCGATCTCCTGGTAGGTGCTCCCGCCCACGCGCATCTGAAACTCGTCGGCCCTGTCGCCCGCGAAGGCAAGGTGGGCGTGACACTCGACCAGCCCGGGCATCACGACGCGCCCGTCGGCATCGACCTCTTGCCCGCCGCGCGCAAGCCGTACTTCCTCCTGCAGCGCCTGGCCCGGGCCCACCCACACGATGCGCCCGTCTTTTGCCGCTACCGCGCCTCCCCGTATCACCCCGATCGTCGAACGTGGACCGGTGTCGGCGCCGGTGCGGGCGCAGGTGAGTAGCTCTCCCGCACCCGAGATGACCAGATCGGCCTCAACCCAAGCCCTTCCGGACTCGCTCACGTCACGCCTCCTGTCTCGCGGACGCCGGTTCCAGGATCCCTACCGCGTCCTCCACTCTCATGATGAGTGATCCGTCTCGCACCATCTCGCCAAGCGTCTCGATGTCGGGCGCCTGTGCGCGATCGGCATCCAGGCGCGGCACAGATCGGCGTATGAAGTCATGCGCCGCCGCCACTCCCCGGCCTGGGCGCAAACCCTCGCGGAACTCCAAGCCTTGCGCACCACACAGTAGCTCTATGGCTACGACGCCGAGCGCGTTTCCGACGACTTCGCGAGCCTTCAGTGCGGCGAACGCGCCCATGCTCACGAAGTCCTCCCGATTTGCGGAGGTCGGGATGCTGTCCACACACGATGGGTGCGCCAAAGTCTTGTTCTCCGAGACCAACGCCGCCGCCGTGACCTGCGCCATCATCAGTCCGCTGTTCAATCCCGCGCTGGGCGTCAAGAACGCCGGCAAGTGGTCCGAAGTGCTCGGGTCCATCATACATTCAACTCGACGTTCGGAGATATTGGCGAGCTCGGTCAGAGCGATGGACAGGATATCCATTGCCTGTGAGATGGGTTGCCCATGAAAATTGCCGCCCGATATGACGCGACCTTCCTCGGCGAACACGAGTGGATTGTCGGTCGCCGAGTTGACTTCAACCTCGAGCACCCCACGCACGAAGGCGAAGGCATCCTTGGCTGCGCCGTGCACCTGGGGCGCGCAGCGCAGCGAGTACGCATCCTGCACCTTGCCGCACCCCTCATGCGAAGCCATGACCTCGCTCTCATCGAGCAGCCGCAGCAGATTGCGCGCCGTGGCGGCCTGACCTTTGTGAGGCCGCACCCTGTGGCTGATCTCCAGGTAGGGCGTTCTCGTGCCTCTCAACGCCTCGACGGCTTGGGCGCAGGCTATGTCGGCCGCTTTGCTCAGATTCTCGGCCTCGAGCAGCGTGAGCACCCCGACGGCGGTCATCATCTGCGTGCCGTTGATGAGGGCAAGCCCCTCTTTGGCCTCTAGCACCACGGGCAAGAGCCCGGCCGCCCGCATGGCCTCGCCGCCCGGCATCCGCCGACCCCGGTAGACTGCCTCGCCCTCGCCGATGAGCACGGCGGTCAGGTGCGCGAGGGGAGCCAGATCGCCACAGGCGCCCACGGAGCCCTTGCTGGGAATCACAGGGAGTATGCCGGCGTTGAGTGCCGCGAGTAGGGTGTCGAGCACCTCGACGCGGGTGCCGGAGTAACCCTTTGCGAGAACGTTCGCCCGAAGCAGCATCATGGCCCGGGTCTCCTCGGGACCCAGCGGCGGACCGACGCCACAGCAGTGGCTGCGGATCAGATTGCGCTGCAGGGCGAGAGATTCTTCACCCGAGACCCGCACATCGGCGAACTTGCCGAAGCCGGTGGTCACGCCGTACACCACGGCATCGTCGGCCAGTAGTCGCTCGACGTATGCGCGCGCCCGCAGCACCTTGGGAACGGCAGAGGGAGAGAGCCTGACGCCCGCGTCGCCGCGAGCCACGGCTACCACGTCCTCGAGAGCCAGCGACTCTCCATCGATCACCACGTCTCTGTCTATCGAACCCGGCTGATGCATGTTGGTGCCTCCCCCGTGCGCGCCCTCACCGCCGCCAGAAGGATCGAGTGAGCGGGACCAAGACGGCGAAGATCTCCAAGCGACCCACGACCATCATGATGATGAGAACTACCTTGGCCCAGCCATCCATGAGCGAGTAGTTCATGGATGGCCCGACCGCCTCCAACCCAGGGCCGATGTTGTTCAAGGTCGCCGCTACCGATGTCCCGGCCGTTACCAGGTCTACATTACTCGCTGAGACAGCCAGCGTGCCCAGCATGAAGATGACCATGTAGATCACGAAGTACCCGAGGACGTTGAGACGCACCGACTCGGGCACGATGCGCCCGCCGCTCTTCAGAGGCAGTACCGCCTGCGGGTGCATCTGCCGCGTGAGCTCATGCCTGATGCTCTTTGCGAGAACCACCACACGAGCAACCTTGAGACCGCCCGCCGTGGAGCCGGCCGAGGCCCCAATGATCATGAGCAGGACGAGCAGGGTCTTCGCGAAAGAATTCCAGACTCCGAAATCGGCGGTCGCGAACCCCGTGGTCGTCTGGATGGAGGTCACCGAAAAGAGCGACTCGCGGAATGCGTGGCCGAAGCTGAAATGGCTCTTCGCCAAGATGAGGCTGATGGCGATGGCGACCACGCTCGTCGCCATGATTCCCGTGTAGGCAACGAATTCCGGATTGCGGTAGAGCCGCGAGACCTTGCCGCGCACGACGGCGTAGTAGAGGGCGAAGTTGCCGCCCGCGACGAACATGAAGAACACGGTGACCAGCTCGATGCCCAGGCTGTGGTATGCGGCAATACTCGTGGCTTGGGTGGAGAAGCCTCCTGTCGCCAGGGTGCCGAAGGCGTGGCAGAAAGCATCGTAGACCGACATGCCGAAGGCGCACAAGAGGACGATATTGAGAGCGGTCAGGCCCGTGTAGATCAGCCAGAGATTGCGGGCCGTGTCGCGGATGCGCGGTGTCAACCGTTCGGAGACGGGTCCGGGGCTCTCGGCCGAGAACAGCCGCATGGCGCCCGCGCCCAAGGGCCTGAGCACGGCTATGAAGAGCACGATGATCCCCATGCCGCCGAACCAGTGCGTGAGCGAGCGCCAGAACATGATGCCGTGCGGCTGGTTGTAGTCGGTGAGCACACTCGCCCCGGTGGTGGTGAAGCCCGACATGCTCTCAAACAGGGCGTCCACAGGGC
Source organism: Actinomycetes bacterium (assembly GCA_021815245.1). The sequence goes on along the minus strand of JAKAHF010000119.1, from coordinate 3,137 downwards.
CGAACACACCGTAGACCAGGTAGGGGATCGCCCCGAATACCATGGCGACGATCCAGCCGAGGCCTACCGAGAGAAAGCCTTCTCGATAGCCAATGCTCGTGCGCGATCCCAGCCGGGTGGTGAAGTAGAGAGGCGAGCCGACGACGATGGCGATGGCGGCCGAGATGAGCAGAGCTGGTATGTCGTCGTCGCCGTAGAGCGCCGAGACGCCCGCCGACACGAGGATGCCGGCCGCCATCACGAGGATCACGACCCCCGTCAGGTGACCGACGAAACGGAGATTGACGCGCATCTAGTGCAGCAGACGCAAGCGGCGGGGAGTGAACAGTCGCTCGACCGCCGGCACGGCTTCTGTGGCGGCGAAGACCACCGCGATGTCGCCCACCGCCGTCACAGTGTCACCTCGGGCGATCTCGACCCCCGTCTCGCGTTTGAGAAGGCCAAGAATGCTGCCTGCCGGGAATTGCACGTCACGCAGCGGCACTCCCACCAGCGGGCTGCCTTCGGTGACCAAGAACTCGAGGACCTCGCCGGCCGACCTGTCGAGCAGCGCCGCGCTCATCACCTTACCGACGCGCAGCAGCCTGACAACGGCCGAGGCCGTCAGTCGCCGGGGACTGATGGCCACGTCGACACCCGTCGCCTCGAGAATGTCGGAGAACTCTCCCCGCTCGAGAATCGAGATAGTGCGCTCGGCACCCAGGCGCTTGGCCTGCAGCGACGCGAGGATGTTGAGACGATCGTCACCCGTGGCGGCGATGAAGAGGTCGACGCCGCGCACGCCTTCGGCGACCAACACCTCTTCGGCCAGTCCCTCGTCGTGCAACACAAGCGACTTGTCCAGTGCCGTCGCGGCGGCGACCGCCCTGTCGCGGTCTTTCTCGAACACGGTCAGACGTATGCCCCGATCCTCGAGGATGCGGGCGATCGGCAATCCCATGTCTCCGCAGCCGAGCAGGATGCAGTTCTTGGGAAGCTTGGTCTTGAGCGTCAGTATTCCCGCGGCCTCGCGCACCGCGGCAGGCTGGCCGGCCAAGAACACGCGTTCGCCGCACTCGAGGACCGTGCCGCCGCGCGGGATGATCATGGTGTTGTCTCTCAGGACGCCGGTGATGAGCACCTCACGAGGCAGCTCCATGCCGGCGATAGGCCTTCGCGCGCACGTGCTGTCCTCGGCGATCTTGGCTTCGATCATGAGGGCGTGCCCGCCCGCGAAGACCTCCACTTCGAGTGCTCCCGGAAAGTCGGCCAAACGGCCGATCTCCTCGGCCACCGCGGCTTCGGGTTGGATCACGTAGTCGATGCCGGTGAACTCTGAAGAGACGGCGTCGTTGGAGTCGAGATAGTCGGAGTTGCGGATGCGCGCCATCGTCATCGGCACGCCGACCCTCTTGGCCGCCATGCAGGCGATCATGTTGACCTCGTCGGAGTCGGTCACGGCGATCAGGATGTCGGCCTGCTTGACATTGGCCTCGGTCAGTACGCGTTTGCTGGCGCCGTTGCCCACCACGGTGAGTGCGTCCAACTTCTCGCCGACTTCTCCGAGACGATCGCGATCACGGTCGATGAGGGCGACCTTCTGCCCCTCCTGGGCCAGAAAACCCGCAATATGCAGACCGACTTCACCGGCCCCTACGATGACTACATACATGACGCTCAGCATAGCAGCGTTTTGACGCCTGACTGACCGATTTGGCCCTGCACTCGCCCAGACCTGCGGTACCATGGAACACGCAGTGGACCTTTCGCACTCCATCCGCCGTTTTCTTGGCCGCATCGCGCTCGTGCTGCGGCTGCCCCAAGTCATCCCCGTCGTGGGATTCCTGGTGGTGATCTTGGTGGGGTCGCTCCTACTCTGGTTGCCATGGTCGCATCAGGCCCACGCCGTCGGCTACCTCAACGCCTTGTTCACGTCGACATCGGCCGTGTGTGTCACCGGGCTCACCACCGTGAGCACCGCCAGCGACTACTCGGTGGCCGGCCAAGTGGTCATTCTCATTCTTATCCAGATCGGCGGCCTCGGGGTGATGACCTACGCGGCCATGGCCGTGACGCTCTTCCGCCGCCGGATGTCGCTACGGGCCCGCGCCGCGCTGCACGACTCGCTCTTTCAGAACGATGCCGCCCGTGACTTCAAGCGCCGGTTCTGGCAGATCGTCAGCGTGACGTTGGCACTCGAGATGATCGGGACCTTGATACTGTTCTTGGCGATGCTCCCCAGCACCGGCAGTGGAAGCGCGGCCTGGTCGGCGGTGTTCCACTCCATCTCGGCATTCTGCAACGCCGGGTTCTCCATCTTGCCCAACAACCTGGCCGACATCCGCGGCAATCACCTGTTCATGACCGTGATAGCACTGCTCATTGTGGTCGGCGGGCTCGGCTTCACGGTACTGCACGAGGTGTTCGTCGACATGATCCGCATGCTCCGAAAGCGCGACCGTCTGAGACCCAAGCGCTTCAGCCTCCACACCAGCCTGGTCCTCCGCATGAGCGTGCTGCTGATCGTCGGGGGCGCCGGACTGACTCTCCTGTTCGGCCTCACGGCGGGCGAGTCGACCTGGGGCGAGCGCATCTCGGCCGCGCTGTTTCAATCGGTGTCGGCCCGTACGGCCGGCTTCAACTCGGTCGATGTAGGAGCACTCCCGCTGGCTTCTCTTCTCGCGATCATCGGTCTGATGTTCGTCGGAGGATCGCCCGCGTCATGTGCCGGCGGCATCAAGACAAGCACTCTCGCGGTGCTGATGGCGAGGCTGCGCAGCTACTTCAGCGGACGCGAGAACCCACATCTGATGGGGAGGATGCTCAGTCGCGATGTGGTGCGGAGCGCCGAGCTGCTCCTGGCTCTCGCGACAATCTGGAACCTCGCCGGCCTGCTCGTTCTCGCCCAGACCGAAGCCGGAAGGACCGACATAGGGTTTCAGAACCTGTTCTTCGAACAGATCTCGGCGTTCGGCACGGTGGGCCTCTCGACGTCTACGACGACCGCGGGGCTCAGCACCGCCGGCAAACTCTGGATCATCGCTACCATGTATGTTGGACGTCTGGGACCGTTGGCGCTGGCCAGCCTCGCTCTCTATCGCAGACCCACTCGCGTCGGCCTGCCCGAAGGGAAGGTAATGATCGGATGAGCAAACGCA
>JAKAHF010000118.1 GCA_021815245.1 Actinomycetes bacterium | reverse complement strand
GAGCTCCACCTCGAGAGGGGTGGGCGCTCCGTAACTCGTGCCTCGCCGGACCGCTTTCTCGAGCGCTTCGACCACGTGAGGGTGCGCATGGCCGAGGACCAGAGGACCCCAGGACTGAACGTAGTCCACGTACCGGTTGCCGTCGACATCGCAGAGATAGGCCCCTTCTCCCCGCTCGATGAAGCGCGGCGTTCCGCCCACCCCCCGAAAGGCCCGCACCGGGCTGTTGACGCCGCCCGGCATCAGCTTCTTCGCCTTCTCCCAAAGACGTTCCGATTCCGAGATGTTCACAGCGTGCTCCTTTGCAGGACCTTCAGTTGCTCGACCACTTTTCCGGCCGTGATCTGGGCCTGGTGCACACAGTCCGGCAGGCCGACCCCCCGGTAGGGACTGCCGGTGACCCAGATACCTGGGGGCAGGGCCTGTTCGACGGCCCTCACTCGGCCGAGGTGCTCTATGTCGTACTGTGGATTGGCACGGTCCCAACGGTAGATGCGGTGGAACAGGGGCTCCTCGGCCAATCCCATGATGCTTTTCAACTCCTTCTTCATCACCGTGAGGAGCTCGTCATCGTCCAGCTGCATGCTGCCCGGGCTGCGCGAGCCGCCGAAAAAGACCCTCAGCAGCGAGTGCCCTTCGGGAGCGCGGTGGTCGAACTTGGTCGAAGAGTAGGTGACGGCGTTCAGCGGCCTTCTCTCGCTACGTGGGATCAGCACTCCGAACCCGCCGAGCCGCTCCGCAGACGCGCTCTGCCTGTAGGCGAGAGACAAGGTGCCCGTGCTGACGTATCGCACCGTGCCGAGAACGCGGGCTGCCTCCGGCGACATCGGGGTGAGGAGCCCTGCCGCATCGTACGCCGGGATGGCAAGAACCACCGCGTCCGCTCGGATCACCTCCTCGGCAGGCCCCGGCTTGCTCCCGGCACCAACCTCGAGCAGATACTCGCCGCCCGCGTCGCGACGCAGCGCTTTCACCGCGGCTCCCGTCCGGAGAGTCGCCTGCAGTTTCCGGGCCAGCCCGGCAGCGAGCTCTTCGGTGCCGGCGACGAACGAGACGAACATCGACGTAGGACGGCCATCGCTGGGAACACGGGCGGGACCTGCGACGCCTGCGCGGCTCTCTCGCCGGGCCTGCGCTTTGCCCGCCAGCATCCCCCTGAGGAGGCTGCCATGGGCGAGCTCGGTCTCTCGAAAGCGAGGGAAGGTGGCAAGGAGGCTCTGCCGCTGGGCCTCAGCGTTGTAGATGCCCGACAAGAGGGGCTCGGCGATCTTGTCCAGCGCTTCAGAACCTAGGCGGCGGCTGACGAAGTCGCCCAGCGTCTCGTCTCCCTCGCCGCGACGTGCGGGGATGAAGAGGTCGAGGCTCATGCGCAGCTTGCCCATCGGCGAGATGAGCGGTGACAGGAGGAAGGGCTTGAACCTGGTCGGAAGCAGCAAGAAGACGCCCTCCGGCAAGCGAACCGGTCGGCCCTTCGATAGCACGTAGACCTTCCGCGCAGCGTCGTTCGTGCCGAGTAGCCGTTCGCCGAGTCCGAGGTCGAGCGCCAGGTCCAAGGCCCAGGGCTTCTGCGCCGTCAAGAAAGAATCGGGGCCTCCCTCGACGACGAAACGGCCTTCTTCGCGATCGATCACGTCGGTGAGGATCCGGCCGCCCCAACGGTCGGCCGACTCAAAGATGGAGCACGATACGTGAAGACCCTTGGCCGTCGCCTGCTTCTGCACGTACCACGCCGTGCTCAGCCCGCTGATGCCCCCTCCGACAATGGCCACGTGGAAGGGCCTAGTAGGCTGCAGAACAACAAGACCACGGCTGTCACAGCACGCTGACCGGCGCGATAGCGCGTCCTCAGTCGCGTCAATAGCGCTGCTATTGACGCTCCCTGCGTCCTTCTCTCGCCCGCGGTGATCGTGCTGTGACAGCGCGGCATCATTGTTCAGCAGCCCGCTGGCGACGCCGCCCACTGCGGCTTCGCTCACGAGCTTTCCTTCGAGTCGTGTTCGTGCACGAAATCGACCAGGCGGCGGACGTTGTCGACAGGCGTGTCGCGCAAGACGCCATGTCCTAGATTGAAGATGTGCCCGAGCCGGCCGCCCGCGCTCTCCAGCACTCTGGCCGCCCGCCGCTGCAGCTCCGGCCACTCGCCCAGCAAGGCGACCGGGTCGAGGTTGCCCTGAATGGCCACACCCGGTCCGAGGCGGCGAGAGGCCTCACCCAGATCGATCCGCCAGTCGACCCCGACGACATCGGGCCCCACGCTTGCCACAAGCTCCAAGAAGCCGTTGGTGCCGGTCGAGAAGTAGATGACCGGCACTCCGGCCTCTGAGGCCGCTCTGACTGCCGCCTGGTTGTAGGGCAAGGCGAATTCCGCATAGTCGGCCGGGCTGAGGAGCCCCGCCCAGGTGTCGAAAAGCTGCAAAGCCTGGGCCCCTGCTGCGGCCTGTGCCCGGAGATAGCCACCCACGAGACCTGTGAGCTTATCCATCAGCGTTCGCCACAGGTCAGGCCGTCGCATCATAAGGCCCTTGGTGATCGTGAAGTCCTTGCTGCTCCCGCCCTCCACCGCATAGCAGGCGAGCGTGAACGGGGCGCCGCTGAACCCGATCAGCGGGATTCCACGCCCTTCCAGTTCACATCGGGCGAGTCGGATTGCCTCCAGTGTGAAGGAGGTGGCGTCCTCGATGTCGGGGGTGGCGAGGGCGGCCACGCCGGCTTCATCTCTCACCGGGTTGTACACCCTGGGGCCTTCGCCTACCTCAAAGCCGATCTTCAGGCCCAAGCCCTCCAGCGGAGGGAGGATATCGGCGAAGATGATCGCGGCGTCCAGGTCGAACGCCTCGATGGGCTGCATGGTCACCTGGTAGCTCAGTTCGGGGTGTTTGATGATCTCGAGCATGCCGTACTTCAGGCGAAGCTCTCGGTATTCGCTCATATAGCGCCCCGCCTGCCTCATGAGCCACACCGGGGTGCGGTCGACCGGGCGGAGCCGGCAGGCCTGCAGGAACGGAGAGCCGCTGAAGTCCGCTACGCCAGCCAACGGGCCACGTCCTTGGCGAAGTAGGTGATGATCATGTCTGCCCCCGCCCGCCTGATGCCGACAAGGCTCTCCAGCGCACATCTCTGGAGGTCCAGCCAGCCGTTTGCCGCCGCGGCGTGCACCATCGAGTACTCCCCGCTCACCTGGTAGGCGGCCAGCGGCAGAGTACAGGCGTCACGCACCGCCCGAATGACATCCAGATAGGGCAACGCTGGTTTGACCATGACGATGTCGGCTCCCTCGGCCACGTCCAGTTCCACCTCGCGCAGCGCCTGCCGCCAATTCGCCGGATCCATCTGGTACTGCGACCTGTCTCCGAACTGTGGCGGGCTCTCGGCCGCCTCGCGGAACGGCCCGTAGAAGCCGCTGGCGTATTTGTCCGCATAGCTCATGATCGCGGTGTGCTCGAGCCCCGAGGCGTCCAAGGCGGCTCTGATTGCTCCGACCATGCCGTCGACCATTCCAGAAGGCGCGATCACATCGGCTCCCGCCGAAGCGTGCACGACCGAGGCGCGGCCGAGCAGATCGAGGGTCTGGTCGTTCAGCAGATACCCGTCCGGGAGATCGGACCTGTAGCCCGGCTCGCCCGGGAGGTTCACGGGTCCACAATGACCGTGGTCGGTGTATTCACAGAAGCACATGTCCGACACTACCAAGAGGTCCGGCAGTTCGTTCTTGAGTGCCCTGGCGGCTGCCGGCACCGGTCCGTCCGGATCGAGATTGCCGGTGCCGCAACTGTCCTTGAGCTCCGGGATGCCGAAGAGGACGACCGCCGGCACGCCCAGTTCGGCGGCGGCTCGAGCCTCCTCGACCACGGTATCGGGAGACCACTGGAACTGGCCGGGCATGGAGACGATGGGTTTCTTGATCCCTCGTCCTGTGCGGACGAAGAGTGGATAGATGAGGTTGCGGGGGAGGAGGTCGGTCTCCCTCGTCAAAGCCCGCATGCCGGCCGAATAGCGCAGGCGGCGCATGCGGACCGAACCCGGGGCGTAGTTGCACGTGTCGTGTGCTTGGTCGCTGCTCACGGTATCCGCTCTCCTATCCGTCTATGGTTGCGATAATACCGCTCGAGACTGTCTATCAGACCCGGCATCGTGTGCTCCTTGGGTGATACGTGCACTTCGAGTCCGCGCCGTTCGGCCGCGGCCGATGTGACAGGGCCTATGCAGGCGACGGCCACTCGTTTGAGGTCATCCCAGTCGCCGTTCTCACGCTCGAATCGCACTGCCATGTTGTCGACTGCCGATGGGCTTGCGAAGACCACGGCATCCACCCGGCCATCCCGTGCCAGACGGGGTACGTCGACCCCTCCGCTACCGAGAACGGTGCGGTAGGCCGCGACCGCTTCGACCTCGACGCCTTTCTCGACAAGAACGCGCACGAGGGTCTCGCGCGCCTTCTCCGCCTGCGGAACCAACACCTTCTTCGCCTGTCGCGCTGCGAGGGCCTCCGCTAGTGCCTCCGCCAGATACTCCTCGGGGCAGAGTTCGGCAGTGATGCCCAACCGGTCCGCGAGAGCGGCCGCCGTCCCCGGCCCGACAGCGGCCACGCACCCGTCCAAGTCTTGCGGCGCGATGCCGAGGTGTGTCAAGCGAGCCTCTACCGCCTCGACCGAGTTGGCGCTGGTGAAGACCAGCCAGTCATAGGTGCCGGTGGCCGCTCGCTGCAGTCCCTGATCCAGGGGGGCGGGATCAGGGGCCGGGGCGATGTCGATGCACGGGTACGACAGAGGATGCGCCAACCGTTCCTTCAGCAGCGCGTCCAGTTCCCGGGCCTGCTTGGGGCTGCGGGTATTCACCACGCACACCCCCTCGAGAGAGGACCTCTCGCTGTCCTCGGGTGAGCTCATGAACGGTCCCGCCGCGTATAACCGGCTGTGAGGCTGTTGAACAACGACACCACGGCCGCCAAGACACGCTGGCCGGCGCGATAGCGCGTTCTCGGTCGCGTCAATAGCGCTCCTATTGACGCTTCCTGCGTCCTTCTGTCGCCCGCGGCGATCGCGTCCTGGAGGCGCAGTGCCATTGCTCAACAGCCTGCCAGAAGCTTCGCCGCGCCTTGACGGAGTGCCTCGGCCGCGAGCCCCAGGCCACAGTCGTATGCTGACTGCCGTCCCGGGCCACCGAGCGAGATCGGAGCATCGGTCTCGACGTCTACCATGGTCGATCCATCCGGGGCCACCACTCGCCCCTTCATCCAGAGTCGGCCATCTGTGTCCCAGCGGGCTCGCGCCGCCACAGGCACGGCACAGCCTCCCCCCAATCCCTCCAGGAAGGCTCGCTCGGCGGTCGTCTCCAGCTCGGTCGGCTCATGTCCAATGTCCCGCAGCAGCTCGTAGGCGTCGGCTTCGTCGCGGCACTGTACGGCGACGGCCCCTTGGCCGGGGGCGGGAAGCATCACATCTTCAGGGAGAACCTCCGAAACGAGATTCCTGCGGCCGAGTCTCTCGAGAGCGGCGACGGCGATGACCACGGCGTCATACGGCCCCGCGGGGTCCAGCGCCTTGCGAAGCCTCGTGCCCGCGTTGCCGCGGAGGTCGACGATTCGCAGATCGGGACGGTTGTACAGAAGCTGGGCAGCGCGGCGGCTGCTGCTCGTTCCCACGCCTGCTCCCTCGGGAAGCGAGTGGAGGTTGTGGCCGTTCCTGCTCACCAGAGCGTCCGCCGAGTCGGCTCGCCGTACTACCGCGCCCACGGCCAGCCCAGTGGAAGCCGCGGTGGGCAGGTCTTTAAGGCTGTGCACCGCCACATCGATCGCGCGCTCCCGTAGTGCCTGCTCGAGTTCGGCGGTGAAGACCCCCTTGCCGCCGATCGCCGGGAGCGGAGTATCAAGTATCTTGTCGCCTGTAGTCGTGATCACAACGATCTCGTACTCCAGGTCGGGGTGTTGCTGCTCCAAGAGTTGCCGAACGTGCTCGCTCTGCCAGAGCGCGAGGGGCGAGCCTCGCGTTCCGATGCGAACCACTGGATTCAACCGCGCTCGCCTTTCCTTATCGCTTCGTCGGACGGGAGTGCCCGTCTGTGATCGATTCCGAAGAGATCGGCAACCGCGTCGCAGTACAGTTCGAAATCGTCGCGCGACGCCCGGGATTTCAACTGTTTGGTCGGTTGATGAAGCAACTTCCCGACGATGCGGTTCGCCATGCGCGTGATGACCTCTTCGGCATTCTTGTCGACACCTTCAAACTTGCGCAAAGCCTTTGTGATCTCGGCTTCGGCGACGGAGCTTGCGTGCTCACGAAGCTTCTTCACCAGAGTAGTCGCCTCCCGGCTATGGAGCCAGTCCATTGCCAGGTGGGTCTCGCACTCAATGATCTCCTCCACCGTTGGCACGGCCGCCAGCCGTCGGTTGAGGTTCTGGTCGAGTGTCGCCTCGAGTTGGTCGATGTCGTGCAACACCACGCCCGGGAGGGACCGTACGCACAGCTCGACGTCCCGTGGGACCGCTATGTCGACGAGCACCAGCGGAGCCCCCACCCGTTGATCGAGGATCGGCGGCATGTCCTCGGCGTAGATCACAGGATGAGGCGAACCCGTGGCCGTGACCGCCGCGTCGGCATTCGCCAGAGCAGCGGTCAGTTCAGCCCACGGGCGGGCCCGGTATCCGGAGCGAAGCGCCAGTGTCTGAGCACTGGCGAACGTGCGATTGATGCAGCACACGTTCTGAGCCCCGTGCTTGCGCAGTGCCTGAATCGCAAGCTCAGCGGTTTCTCCCGCTCCCACCACCAGTATCGTCCGGGTAGAGAGATCGCCCAGCTCACGCTCGAGCAAGGAGACCGCGGCGTGGCTGATGGAGGTGGTTCCGCGGCTGATCTCGGTCTCCGACCGTGCCCTCTTGCCGGCATGAGCGGCGCGCGAGCATAGGTAGGTAAGCAAGGG
>JAKAHF010000117.1 GCA_021815245.1 Actinomycetes bacterium | reverse complement strand
GCAAGCGCGCCCCGCTCCTGGTCGCGGGTCACCACGAATCCCGTCTTGCCGTCGACGACCGCTTCTTCGACACCACCCGCGGCGGTCACCACAACCGGCAGTCCGGCCGCCATGGCTTCGAGCACCGACATCGACACCCCGCCCTCGTATACGGAGGTGATGAGGAACACGTCGAGCTCCTTCAGGCGCTCGGGTACGTCGCTCACCCTGCCGGTGAATTGCGCGGCCTCGCCGAGCCCCAGTTCGGCGGCCCGCGTTTCAAGCCGTTCGCGCTCGGGTCCATCGCCCATGACGATCAGCCGCAGCTCGGGGTAGGCACGTCGGATCAGCGCCGCGGCTTCCAGAAGCAGTTCCACATCTTTGACCGCCACGAGGCGAGTGGTCGTGCCCAGGCAGGGATAAGAGCCGGCCGCATGGCCGGCAGAGGCGTCGCTCCCCGACAGCTCAGCTTGTTCAAGGCCCGAACGCACCGTGACCACTCGGTCGCGCGGGTAGCCGCGCTCGATCAGCAGACCGCGGAGACTCTCCGACACGCAGAAGAACCCGTCGACCGCCCCCAGACTGGCTCGATCGAGACCGGAATAGGCGAGACCCAGCAGGCGCGACTCGTAGTCGAGTCTGAGATCGGAGTGCACGGTGGTGAAAAGACAAGGCCGCGCGCGCACGCCCTTCATCGCCAGACGCACAGGCAGGTTGGCCCGCATGCCGTGGGTGTGCACCACGTCCCAGGCCGGCGCGGATTCGAACCGGGCGCCGTCCGACCCTCCGCCCGCAAGCGTCCGCCGCAGCTCCCGCAGCACCCGGGCATCGTGGGCACCCTTCATTGGCAGAACCCCGACATTCAGACCGCGAGCTTGCGCTGCATCGGCGAGTCCGCCCCCTCCGAGACAGAGCAGTCGTACCTCACACCCTGCGCGCTCGAGCGCCGACAGCAGGGGCAGCAGATGACTCATGGCCCCGCCGGTGTCGCCTCCGCCTATCGCGTGCAGCACCCTGAGTGGCATCACTCCGCCTCCTCGCCCAGCACAGCCCGCTCGTGGAGCGTGGCCGACGTGATCAAGCCGGTCAGGAACCAGAACGCCACTCCGACAGTAAGGGTCTCCCACACACTGGCCGTGATGTTGGCGGCCGCGACCGCGACGAATGCGGCGATCATGCCGGCAGCGAGCGCACGCCTGAAGCCATCGGTGGTGCCATGCCCCTTGACGAGACCCTTGATGGCCCGCAGTAGTATCCAGAGGAAGAAGGCGACAAGAAGCAGTCCTCCTTCGGCGGCCAACTGGAGGTAGAAGTTGTCGACCCACAGGCGCCCGTAGCCGAACGTGATGGCGCTCGTGCCCCCGAACGTGCCGAGCCCGACGCCAAGCCAGGGATGGCTGCCGATGTAGTCGGCCGCGATCCTCCAGACATAGAGCCTACCGGCCTGCGCGCTCTTCGTGATGTACCACGAGCTGAACGACGAGGTGAATCTATCGACGAAGGCCCGTGGGGCGAAGAACCAGGCAAGCACGGCCACGCCGGCGATGGCCGCCAGGTACCGCCGGTAGGCCATGACCACGAGAGTGAGGATGCCTACCCCAAGGGCGATCCAAGCCCCCCGGCTGAAGGTCACCGCGATGCCGCCCAGCTGTACGACACAGGCAAGCCCCCAGAGGAGCCGCGGGGCGACACGCGAGACCCGGGCAAGGGCCAAACTCATGGAGATCATGGTGCCCATCAGCAGGAAGGCGCCGAGCCCGTTGGGATTGCCGATGATGGAGTATGCCCTCGTGCCGATGCCGGTCTCTCTCACGTCGACCCAACTGGCCGGCATGGGCGCATGGGTCACGTATTGGTAGAGCCCGTGGAGCGCCAGGCTCGTACTCACGGCCACGAAGATGATGACCGTGGCCCTCACCCAACGCCTGTCCTTGGGAAACAGGAAACCGAGGAAGTAGAAGAGCATCGGCTCGAAGAGAACCCGCAGAGCATAGAAGCCCACGTCACCGGGAACATCGTTCACCACCACCGAGCCGAGCGCGACCGCGAAGGCGATCACCAGTGGCAGCGTGATGGGGATGGTCCACAGTTCCCAGCGCCTAAGGACGATCACGCTCCACACCAGGAGCAACACCGACACGATAAGCAGGGTCTCGTCCCAGAGCGGACCGGCTCCGCCCAGCACCCCACGGGCCGCCCAGTCGAGCCAGGGGAAGACCGCCACGACAAGCAGCAGCGATTCGGGGCGCACGACGAAGAGCACGACCGCGCAGATCGCGAACACCAGCAATATCAACTTGTCCGGGCCCTGGCCGGCGGTCAGACCGGCCGCCGCCCCGGCCACAGCGGCGAGGAGAGCTACCAAACCGGCCAGCCACCGTTGCATCGAGGTGGCGTCGTCGCCCCGGCCGGCCGGAGCGCCGAAGGCCCACGGACCGCCCGAGATGAAGTAGATCGCCCGTCCCGTGAGCGAGATCGGCAGCGCCAGGAGGAGCCGCGAACCGACGAGCAGGAGCAACCCGCCCACGACCAGCACGAGCCCGGGCGCCACGTAACGCGCCCCCGGCGCCGCCAGCGGGATCCCGGTGTTGTCGACTGTCGTGATGCCCCGCGCGAGGAGTAGCACCACCCGTCCGCAGCCGAGGGAGAACAACCCGGCCCCGAGCACTCGTAACCAACGGCCGTGCGCGAGACACGAGCTCGCCAGCTGCGACCAGCCGGCCCGCGCGATTATCCCGATGGGTCCGCCCCCGATCAGGCGCCGCGACCACAGATAGGGCCTCGAGATGGCGAGAAGACTCAGAGAGTGCCCCCGGTACGCAAGGGGCTCGGACCCCTCGCGACGCGTGCCGAGCGTCCCGCTATCAGAAGCGACTCTCGTGACCATGCGGAGCAGCGCGACGAAGAAGCGGCCCGCAAGTGAGTCGCGGCCGCAGGCGAGCACCCAGCGCCACACCGGCCTGATGGCGCGATATGCGAGCGAACTCGAGAGAACGTTCATGCGACGGTCTCCCTCGTGGGCGGGCCTGGCTGGTTGCGCATCACTGGTTTTCGCGACCGCTGCCTACGCGGCTGTTGCACCGTAGCTGTGAGGTGTCATCATTTGACCTCGCCGACCAGCATGATGACGGTCTGGATCTCGAAGCCGGGACCGATCAGATTGACCTTCTTGCCCACTCTCATGAAGACACTACCGATGCGGTAGGTCGACCCCGAAAGCCGCGCTTGCCCTTCGACGAGAATGTCGACGTCGCTGAACACCGGAGAATCGAATGCCTTCAACTCGCCTTCGGGAGTGGGCACCTCTTTTCTCGTGGGATGCACTTCGGCCTTCTCTACCGTCCCCAGCACCGTCCCCCCGTCGTCGCGCACCGTAGCGCCCGCCTTCACGGCCTTCAGGATGGCGTCGACGGTGCCTTGGCGCACCTCCTCGACGGTATACGTCACGCGTATGGGGAACGTCGTTGAACTGTCGCCGGTCGTGCGCACGAGAGCGAACACCACGACCGCCACGATCACGATCAGAACGATCAGGTCGACGATGTTGACTTTGCCGAATATGCGGCCGCGCGCGTCGAGAAAGCGGCTCATCGCCACCGTCCTTCTGGTAGGGTCATCCCGGTTTCGCGGATGCCTGGATTGTATCCGAATAGCCTGCCCTTGTCCTCAGGGCGCCCGTGGGCTAGAGTCCGGACACACCACCGAAAGGTCTTCTCGCATGGCCGCGCACACGCTGTTTGTCACATTCGGAACCAGACCGGAAGCCATCAAGATGGCGCCGGTCGTGCTCGAGTTGCAGCGCCGGGGGACCTTTCGCGTGATCACCTGCCTGACCGGCCAGCACCGTGAAATGCTCGATCAAGTGGTCGACGAGTTCTCGCTGCCGGTCGACTACGATCTCAAGATCATGCGCGAGAGGCAGACGCTCGGTCACATCACCTCGGCGGTGCTGAACGGTCTCGATCCGATCCTCGAGGAAGCCAAGCCCGATATCGTCCTGGTGCACGGTGACACCACGACGACGTTCGCGGCCTCCCTGGCCGCGTACTACCGCATGATCCCCACGGCGCACGTCGAAGCGGGCCTACGCACCGACACCATCTACAATCCGTTCCCCGAAGAGATCAACCGCCGCCTCGTCGACCGGCTCGCCGAGGTCTACTACGCGCCTACCGAAGCGGCTCGCGCCTCACTCGTGCGCGAGGGCGCGGCTCCGGCTTCGATAGTGGTGACCGGCAACACGGTCATCGACGCCCTTCTGGTGACCGCCTCGGCTTCACGGCCCACCTACGAGCCCAAGCTCGAGAAGGCCTTGAGGCGTCCCGGCCCCAAGGTTCTGGTCACGGTGCACCGGCGTGAGAGCTGGGGCGTACCGATGGAGCGGGTCGCCCAAGCTATCCGGCAGGTGGGCGAGGAACTCCCTGAGGTCACATTCATCTTCCCCATCCACCTCAACCCGGTGGTGCGGGCCACCTTCCACGCGGCCCTCGACGACGTCAAACAGGTGGTGTTCACCGAACCGCTGCCGTACCGCCCCTTCGTGCACCTCATGAAGGCGGCAGACGTTGTCATAACCGACTCGGGCGGCATCCAGGAGGAGGCTCCGACGCTGGGCAAGCCGGTGCTGGTCATGCGCGACACGACGGAACGGCCCGAGGGAGTCGAGGCGGGCACGGCCCGCTTGGTCGGCACCGACTCGGGCCTCATCGCCGGTCAGCTGCTGACTCTGCTCACCGACAGGACGGCCTACGAACGCATGGCCAACGCGGTCAACCCCTATGGCGATGGACGGGCCGCCGAGCGCATCGCCGACCACTTGGAGTACCGCTTCGGGTTGCGAGAGACGGCGCCTGCCGATTTCGGGGGCGACCTGTAACGAGCGCCGGAGTGGCCGCCCGAGCCGGTGATCTCTACCGATCGCGGGAGAGCGCGATGAGCGCCGCAGCTGCTCCCGCTCCGACTCCGTTGTCGATGTTGACCGCCACCAGTCCCGGCGAGCAACTCTGCAGTATCGAGTAGAGGGCCGCGGTGCCATCGCCGCCCAATCCGTAGCCGGTCGACGTGGGCACGCCTATCACCGGCACGTCGACAAGGCCCGCCACCACCGAGGGCAGGGCGCCCTCCATGCCGGCGACGACCACAATCACGTCGACTTTCGCCTCGATCAGTCGGGTGAGCGGCTCGAGCAACCGGTGTAGACCGGCGACACCCACGTCGTATCCCCGCTCCACACGGCAGCCCATGTGTGAGACGACGAGGGCCGCCTCCTCAGCCACCGGGATATCCGAGGTGCCCGCGGTCAAAAGACCCACCACACCGGTCTCTCGCGGAGCCAGGTATGCCGCGGTGTGAACGGCCAGCGTTCCGGCATTCTCGTTGTGGTCGAACGACAACCCATCGAAAGCGCCGCCCGACGCAAGGGCCTCTTTGAGTGTGGCGGCGGCCTCCGATGAGAGCCTCGTGACCAGGACGAACCCCCGATCCGCGAGACAACGGCGGGCGATCGCCTCGAGCTCCGTCTGCTTCTTGCGTGCCGCATAGACGATCTCGGGCACGCCTTTGCGCAGGTCTCTGTTGGTGTCGAGCCTCGCGAACTCGCCGATCTGCGCTACCTGGAAGATCCGCAGCCTTGCCAGCGCGGCTTCCACGTCGATCTCGCCGGCCGCCAGGCGCTCGAGCACCCGTTTCATGTCGTCGGCGGAACCATGGTGCGCCGTCATATCCCGTACACCCTTCTCGCGTTGTCCCCCTCGATAGCCAGGCGCACCGGCGGGCTCAACCGCGCCAGCGCGTCCCGATATCTGGATACCGGCAGCAGGGGATAGTCACTGCCAAGAATCAACTTCTGTGGCCCTGCGCACGAGACAGCCGCTTCATAGACTTCTGCACCGTAGAGGTACGGCACCGCCGCGGTGTCGTAGTGCACATCGCGCAGAGCCGCGCGTACCTCGGGCATCGACTCGAACAGGAAGAGCCCGCCGCCCATGTGGGCGAAGACGATCGTGAGACCCGCATAGGCCTCGGCGAGCGCCAAGCAGTCTTCGGGCACGAAACGGCCTTTGCCCGGGTAGTGGTGGCCGACGGGCTCGCTCGCGTGAACAAGGAGGGGTAGCCCCCGCTCGCGCAGGCAACCGGCGATCGCGTCGTAGCCGTCGGCCCCGCTTCGCGACTCCCGCACCGCGGTGAACGAGACCGGGGCCAGTTCGCCGCATCCGACCAACCCGGCCTCGAGGCAACGCTCGAGCTCGGCTTGGGCGCCGGGACGTCCGGGGGCGACACACGCCAGTCCGACCAACCTGCCGGCGCGCGACCGCGTCTGCTCGATCACGTAGTCGTTGATCTCGCGGCACAGCCCTTGATCGGAGAAGGGGAAGCCGGTGACCACCGATACGTCGACGCCGTCGGCTTGCATGTGCGCGACTACGTCGTCGCCGGTCGCCATGCAGGCCTCCGGCGAGGCGTAGATCTCATCGAAGCGGGCATCGCGACCGAGATAGGCCGCACGATCGGCGATCATCTGCGGGGGGAATATGTGCACGTGGGCATCGACCACGGCCAAGACCTCAGGAGACTGCGGTGAGGAGGATCGTCTCGACCAGCTCTTCGTACGAGATGCCGGCCGCCCGCGCTTGAGCTGGCAGATCGGAGGTATCGGTCATGCCCGGCAGTGTGTTCACCTCGACGAACCAGGGCGTTCCGGCCGAGTCGACCATCATGTCCACGCGGGCGTATCCCCGGCAGCCGACAGCGTTGAATGCGGCGACCGCGTTGGCCTCGGCCACCGCATAGACATCAGGCGCGAGACGCGCGGGCAGCACGAAATCGGTCATGCCCTCGGTGTACTTCGCTTCGTAGTCATAGAACTCGTTGTGGGGCACGAGCTCCAGAATGGGGAGGGCGAGAACGCGTCCCGGTTGCTCGAGCACGCCGACCGTAGA
>JAKAHF010000116.1 GCA_021815245.1 Actinomycetes bacterium | reverse complement strand
GCGATGGAGAGAGAGCCTAGCCGCGTAGGCCTGCCGGCTTGCACGAGCCCTAGTCGCGCCGCTACGACCTAGGTCGTAGCGGCGCGACTGCTATCTGGGAGGCTGCTAGCCGATGAAGTCGATGTCGACCCGGTCGACGTCCCAGAGGGTTTCGATCTTCTCGGCGATGTCGGCCCTGATGGCGGCCGCGAACTGATGATCTGAAGCCAGGTCGACCACGATCTTCACGACTCCGTCGCTGAACTGGATGTCTTTCACCAGATCGGTGCGCACGATGTCGAGTCCACGGAGCGGGTTCATCACGTGGCGCAGGCGCTTCTTGATGGCGGCTTCGGTGGTCGGCTCGCGGTCTTCGATCAGACCGTTCTTCTCCTCATAGTCGCGAATGGCGGCACGGAGGCCTTCGATCGCGAGCACCGAGCAGTGGGCCTTGAGAGCGGGGAGGCCGCCGAGTTCGTCGGAGGCCTGCTTCCACGTCAGATTCTTGGCCTCGGTCAGGGTCTTGCCCATGGCCATGTCGGTGATGATCGAGCCGGTTGCTATGTTCGAAGCGCAGCCGTACGACTCGAACTTGATGTCGTCGATAACCTTGGTCTCGGGGTCGACCTTGATGTACACCGACACCATGTCGCCACAGGCGGGGCTACCTTCTGTCGAGTGGCCGTCGGCGTCGTCGATCTTGCCGACGTTGTGCGGGTGACGGAAGTGATCGAGCACCTTGTCGTTGTAGGGGAACGCCATGTGAATCTCCTCCTTATGTGGCGCGGTCCATGGTGAGGGCCGCCGGTCAGTCCTTGGGGGCGAGCGGGCTGATCGCCCGCAGATCGGAGACTACTTCGGCAACGGCTTCGACGACCGCGTCGACGTCAGCCTGCGTGTTGTAGCGGCCGAAGGTGAACCGCACCGAGCCGTGCGCCCGCTCGTGATCGCCGCCGATGCCCATGATGACGTGGCTGGCTTCGAGCGAGCGGCTGAAACAGGCCGAGCCGGTGCTCACCGAGAAGCCGCGCATGTCGAGGTGCAAGGTGATCGATTCGCCCTCCACGTAGTGGAAGGTGATGTTCGCGTTCTGGGGCAGACGACGGCTTGGGTGGCCGTTGAGCGTCGTGTGGGGGATGGTATGCAGGACCTTGTCCATCAGCAGGTCGCGGAGGCGGCGGAGTCTCACGTTCTCCTCGTCGGTCACAAGGCCGGCGGCGGTGGCGAAGCCGACCGCCCCCGGAATGTCTTCGACTCCGGCCCGGCGGTTGAACTCCTGAAAGCCCCCGTCCATCCATTTGGCCAGAGGGGTGTCTTTGCGGATATACAGGCCGCCTGTCGCTTTCGGGCCATGAATCGTGTGGGCCGACACGGTGACCAGGTCTACCGGCACCCGGCCGACGTCGAGCGGCAGACGGGTGAAGCTATGAGTGGCGTCGGTGTGAAAGACGACGCCTTTGTCGCGGCAGATCGCGGCGATGGTCTCGATGTCTTGCACCGTGCCGATCTCCTGGTTGGCGTGCTGCACCGACACCAACGTCGTTTCGGCCGTGATGGCCTTTTCGACGGCCGCGGGGTCGAGTAGTCCCTGCGCGTCGACATCGAGGAGCGCGACGGTGAAGCCCATCTTGCCGAGGGCATGCACTGTGTTCAGCACAGGGAAGTCCTCGAGGCGCGAGGTTACTATGTGCCTGCCCTTCTTCTCGGCCAGAGCCATGGCGACGCCTTTGACGGCCATGTTGCTCGACTCGGTGCTACCAGAGGTGAAGACGAACTCGTCGTCTTCGGAGGCGCCGAGTTGGGCGGCCAATGAGGCGCGGGACCTGTCGAGTGCCTCGCGGGCTTCGATGCCCATGGAGTAGCCGAACTCCGAGGTCGCGACCGCGTAGGTCTCGAAGAAGTAGGGCCGCATAGCCTCCAACACACGCTCGTCGAGCCGCGTGGCGGCGGCGTTGTCGAGATAGCCGGTCAACGTCGCACTCTGATCGTCCATTTGCCCCCTTCTTCCTCGACGCCGAGAAGCTCGAGCTTGAGCGACTTCACGGCCATCGGGATCTCTTTCTTGGACTCGGGGTGGGTACCGGTGATCTCGATGATGTCACCGGGGGAGGTCTGCCGCACGGCTTTGCGGAACTCCACGAGCGGCGCCGGGCAGTTCTTGCCGCAGACATCTACCTTGCATTCAGCCATGCCAGTGCCTTTCTCGGTCGGTGCCGTCGCGCTGGAGTGCAGCGGGCGGTGAGGGTGGCCTCGAACAGCCTGTCAAGGCGCACCATACCGCATCGGCGGCGAGCCTGCTACTGCCTGCGCGAAGCCTGTTCGACGCCCGCGGGCGCCGGGGTGCCGCGCAGGCCGTCGAGGCACTGGAGGAACGTGGTGACGAGCGCCGGATCGAAGTGCGTCCCCGATCCCTTGTGCAGCTCCACGACCGCGTCCTTGTGTGAAAGAGCCTTGCGGTACGGCCGGTCGGAGATCATCGCCGAGTAGCTGTCGGCCACCGTGAGGATGCGGGCCAGCAGGGGGATGTCTCTGCCGGCCAAGCCGCGCGGATAGCCCGTGCCGTCGAAGCATTCGTGATGGCTGGCAACGAGGGCTTGGATGTCGCCAAGGTCGGGCATGGTGCGAATCAGGGTCTCGCCCATGGAGGGATGACCTTTGACGATGGCCCACTCCTCGGGCGTGAGCCGGCCTGGTTTGCGCAGGATGCGGTCGGGGATGCCGATCTTGCCGACGTCATGGAGCAATCCTCCAGCCCGCAGCGTGCGCAGGCTGCTATCGGAGAGTCCGAGAGCGGCGCCGAGCATCATGGCGAACTCCGTCACCTGCTCGCTGTGGCGCCTTGTGTAGCGGTCCTTGTTGTCGACCGCCGTCACCATCGACTCGAGTATGCCGAAACTGGTCTTCTCTTCGCCCTCGGTCGGGTCGAGATGACCGGCACCGGTAATAGCATTGCCGCCTCGACGTTTGGAGACATACAGGTTGCTGTCGGCGGCGACGACCAGCTCGTTGACTCCGTGCCCGTCGTCGGGGAAGGTGGCGATGCCGAAGCTCGCGTGAATAGGGATCTTCTCCCCGGTAGGGGTGATGAAGGGCTTCTCGACGATGGCCGTCCGCATCTTCTCAATGACCGCGTGCGCCTCTTCGGCGGAAGTCTCGGAGAGTATGAGCACGAATTCGTCGCCCGCATATCGACCAACAACGTCGCTCGCCCTGGCGTTCGCCTGCAGTATCGCGGCGATGTGGCGCAGAGCCGTGTCGCCACAGGGGTGGCCGTAGGTGTCGTTCAGCAGTTTGAACCCGTCGATGTCGAGCATGACGAGATTGAATGTGTGCCCATGACGCTCGGCGCGAGCCTGTTCGCGGCCGAGGAGCTCATGGATCTGGCGGTGGTTGGCCAGCCCCGTCAGGGAGTCGGTGCCGCTCAGCCGTTGGAGACTGCGCACGAGTCGAGCTCTTCGCACGGCTTCGCCCGCGAGCTCCGCGAGGCCGACGGCGAGAGCCATCTCTTCGGGCGGATAATGCCGCTCGCGCTTCTGGTCCCAAAAGACCAGAAGCCCCATGGGTCCGTCGGCCGAACGCATGGGCACGGTCAGACAACTCTTCTCGTGCCAAACGATCAGAGTCTCGCGGCTCGTGGCGTCGAGGTCGGGGTCTGACACGTTCTCGAGCAGGGGGTGACCATGCAGAAGAACGTTCTTCTCGGCGGGGTGGCCGGCCAGGGGCATGACGTCGCCCAATCGGTCCCAGCCTGTGGGCTGCTCCTCCCACATCGCCCGGGGTACGACAGCGTCGATCTCGTGCATGTACTCATAGGCAACGCATTCGCTGACGCCAAGCGCCGCCGCCGCTCTGCGGGAGACAATGGCGAGCGCGTCCTCGAGGTCGTCTGCGCCGGTGACGGCCCGGCTCGACTCGAGCATCGAGGCCAGCCGCGCGGTCTGCGCCTCCTGGGCGGCGAGCGCCTCGGCGTCCTGGATGGAGAGGGCGATGAGGTGGCACACCGAACGCGCGTCGGCCGCCCGGGCGGACGATATTGCTCTACCCGGACGTCTCTCGGTCACCTCGACCAATCCGACGATCCGCTTGCGGGCGACCAGCGGGATCGCGAGCACGGTGTGGCCATCGACGTGGAGCGTCACCTCTGTCGCCGAGGCGGCGCCCGCGCCTGTGTCCCAGGCGGTTAGGTCGGAGCAGACGGGCTGCAGGTCATCCCGCGGCTCGCCGTGAGAGATGGCGGCGAGGCAGGTCAGAGTAACCTCGTCCGTCAGCGTGTACACGCCCACATTGGGGACGTCGAAGAGTTTCGAGAGACGCGCGGCGGCGTTCCTGGCCAGTCCCACAGCGTCCATCGACGTGAGGTCGGCGCTGATGTCGTTCACGGCCGCGTGAGCACTGATCAGCGCCATCTGACTGCGGTGAAGCCGCGAGGTGATCCAGGCCACGATCTCGGCGACCATCACGCACAGCACGCCGATGAAGGCGGCGAAGCTGAGCGCCAGCCACCTGTCGCCCGTTTGCACCGCGAGCGGACCGGCGTACGCAGCCGCGAACAAGGGCAATATGAGGAGCGACGTGCCCGGACGGTGAGCCAGACCGACCGCGGTGAAACAGATGCAGAACATGGCCCCCAAGGCGTACGAGTAGGTGCCGTAGTAGCTGATGCCGAGGGCTATCAGGGCGAATCCCGCGGGCACGAGCCAGTGGGTGTGCCAGCGCGGCCACTTGTGCCAGGGCAGGAACGAAGTCACTATGCCGGCGAAAAGCGCGGTGCAACTCGCGGCTACCGCTCCGTAGTAGTTGGCGCCCGCGCTCGTGGGGAGAAGCAGGCCGACAAGGCCGAGCAATCCGCATACTATGAAGATGATGGCCGCGATTCGACCGATGAGCAGGGTCGAGATGCCGAGGTCAGTCACCTGACCGCTTTGCGGGACGCGGTCCTCCCAGCCGAAACGTCGGTTCAAGCGTGCTCGTATGCCGGAGATTGCGCCCCTGTTCATACTCCTGGTTGTCGGCACAACGGACGGCCGGCTTGAGGCGCCGGCCCAGGAAGAAGCCCAGCAATTCCGCGTCGAGACCGAGTGGCCGGGTCTTGTTGGCGGGGGTCGATGCCGATAATGCACAGCGGGGGAATAAGCGCCACTTCGGCCGCACGATATAGAAGGAATGGGCGGGAGTATGAAGACCACCAAGGTGCTCCGCAATTGTGCGGCGGCCGCGGGTGTGGCGGTCGCGATCTTCGTGAGCCTGCCCGCCGTCGCCAATGCCGACAGTTCGGCCCTGGGCGCCGTCGCTACGTTCGGAGTGCTCGGCTTTCTTGCGGTGCTCTTCGCCGTCTTGACGGTGGCAGGTCTTGTCGCGGCGTGGGCACGCAAGCGACGGGGCGATTTTCGCGACAACGATCGGAAGAGGGACTCGTGGCCCTGGCAGTCATGACGGGTGCTATGGAGGCGGCACCTTGATTGGCAGGGATTCGGCGGGGCTGGAATAATTGCCGCAACAGCGCAAGCGGCTGTTGCTTAGACGCGTTGGCTTGCGCGGCCGACGCTGTCGCAACAGCGCAAGCGGCTGTTGCTTAGACGCGTTGGCTTGCGCGGCCAACGCTGCAGCGGATAGGGCACGAGGGGAAGGACGAGCATGGCTCCCAAATACGATCCCGAGCTGATCGAAACCAAGTGGCAGAAGGTCTGGGCCGACCAGGAGACCTTCGTGATCGCCAACCCGGCCCCGGGGACGCATCCGGGCGGCAAGGGGGCCGACGCCACCTACGTGCTCGAGATGTTTCCCTATCCGTCGGGCAGCGCCCACATGGGGCACGTCAAGAACTACACCATGGGCGACGTCATCGCCCGTTTCCGGCGCCACCAGGGTCAGCGGGTGCTGCACCCCATGGGGTACGACGCCTTCGGCCTCAACTCCGAGAACATGGCCATCAAGACGGGGGAGCCACCTGCCAAGTTCACCGAAGAGGCCATCTCGACCATCAACCGGCAACTCCGCCGCCTGGGCGTGTCCATCGACTGGACCCGCGAGGTCGTCACTTCTCGCCCCGAGTACTACAAGTGGACCCAGTGGCTCTTCCTGCAGTTCTACAAGAAGGGTCTCGCCTACAAGAAGGAAGCGCCTGTCAACTGGTGCCCGTCGTGCGCGACCGTGCTCGCCAACGAGCAGGTCATCGACGGCGCCTGCGAGCGCTGCGACAGCGTGGTCGAGGCGAAGAAGCTGAGCCAGTGGTTCTTCCGCATCACCGACTACGCAGAGCGCCTGCTGCAGGACTTCGACAAACTCGAAGAGTGGCCCGAGCGGGTCATCACGATGCAGCGCAACTGGATCGGCAAGTCGACCGGCGCCGACGTGGTCTTCGAGATCGCGCCGGCGGAAGGTGCGGTTGCGGGCGGCGGCGCGGCCGAGCCTCCCGTCAAGGTCACCGTGTTTACCACGCGGCCCGACACGCTCTTCGGCGCGACGTTCTTCATCCTCGCGCCCGAGCATCCCATCGTCGACGAGTTGGTGGGCGGCACGCCCCAAGAGGCCGAGGTCAAGCGCTACGTCGCCAAGGCCATGAACACCTCGGCCATCGAGCGGTCGAGCATCGAGAAGGAGAAGACCGGCGTCTTCACCGGCCGCCACGCGGTCAACCCGGTCACGGGGGGCAACATCCCCATCTTCGTGGCCGACTACGTGCTCATGGACTACGGCACCGGCGCCATCATGGCCGTGCCCGGACACGACGAGCGCGACTTCGCCTTCGCCAAGAAGTACGACCTGCCCGTCATCGAAGTCATCGAGAGCCCGGCCGAGCTCAAAGACGCTGACGGCAACCTCACCGCCGCCCACACCGGCGACGGCCTGCTGGTCAACAGTGGCGACTTCAACGGTCTGCCGAAGGCGGCGGCCATCGTCAAGGTCACCGAATGGCTCAAGGAGCAGGGCAAAGCCGACTTCGCCGTCA
>JAKAHF010000115.1 GCA_021815245.1 Actinomycetes bacterium | reverse complement strand
AGCTCCGCTCTCTTGGTGCGCAGATGGATGACGTTGGGGCTGCGTAGATGAAGCCCGCTCGGCACACCCAGCCAGAAGACGGCCAAGCTCGACCGTGTGGTTCCTGTGAAGATTAACAAATCGAGCAGCCCGTCGGTGGGATCGGCGTCGGGGGTGAGGCCGACATGCCCGGCGATATAGCGGCAATTGCTGGCGACGAAATAGGTCGCCGTGAACTCCTGGCCCTCGGAGCGCACCACGAAGGCGGGTGGATCAGACGCCAGACCCCAGCGCAGACCGGTGCCGACGAAAGCCAGCTCTTTGAAGCGCTTCTTCTGCCGCGGGTCGATGTTGCGCACGGTCAGAGCGTCGATGCCCGCGCCGGTCATGAGGATGAAACCCCGGTCGTTCACCATGCCCACGTCGAGTGAGATGGTCTTGCCTTCGGCGATGGCCTTGCATGCCCGCTCGACCTGAAAGGGCAGCCCGAGCTCACCCGCGAGCACGTTCACGGTGCCGGCCGGTACGATGCCCAGCTTGGCCTTGCGGCATTCGGTGCCGGCCGTGACCATGCCGTTGACTACCTCGTTGATCGTGCCGTCGCCACCGATGGCCACGACGTAGTCGACATCGCACGCGATGCGCTCGGCGATGCCCGTGGCGTCGCGAGGCCCACTGGTCGCATGGAGCTCGGCGTCAAGACCTCGCTTCGTGAGGCTCGCCTGGACGGCCGTCGCGATAGCGACACCCCGGCCTCTGCCGGAAGAAGGATTGAAGATGATCCCGGCCTTCACGAGGCTGCCGCCTCGAAGCCGCCATATCGCACCGTTGCCCGCGTCGCGCCCGGCACCGCCTCGAGGTACGCGAACTCGTCGTATCCGGCCTCGCGCGCGAGGGCCGTCGCGTGTGCGAAATCGCGGCCCACCTCGGTGGGCTTGTGAGCGTCGGACCCGAACGTGATGCCGACGCCGGCCGCGTAGAGCCGGCGCAGGATGTCGAGCGTGGGGTAGACCTCTTTGATAGGGCGGTGCAGTCCGGCGGTGTTGATCTCGACCAGCACGCCGGCATGAGCGATGCGTTGCACGAGACGATCGAGCTCCTTGTCGAGCAGACGGGTGGCCCGGTAGCCGAACTTCTTCACCAGGTCGAGATGCCCGAGGATGGTGAAGAGGCCCGACTCGGCCGCGTCGCCCACCAGTTCGAAATACTCGGTCCAGATGTCGTCGATGTCGCGTTGGTCGTAGCCGTCCATCTGCCGTGGGTCGTCGAAACCCCAGGCCCCAAGGTGGTGCACCGAGCCGATGACGTAGTCGAACGGATACTCGTCGAGCAGGGCCGTGACCTCCGAGACGGTGCCCGGGCGATAGTCGGCCTCGATGCCGAGGAGCACATAGCCACCGAAGTTCCGCTGAAGAGCCTGCACTTCTTCTATGTAGACCGGCAGGTCGGCGACATCCATGGATAGCTCTGGATCGCCTTCAGGCAACAGGGGCAGATGATCGGCGATGCCGATGCCGATGAGGTGCTGAGCCTTGGCCATGGCCACGTACTCCGACGGAACGCCGGTGGCGTGGCCGCAACGGACTGTATGAGTGTGGTAATCGGGCAGGGGCATTTCCGGCCTCCTTGGACGTTCTAGGTCTCGCCTCCGCCCTTTTGCCCCCCGCGGGGGCCGGCGAGCACGTCGCTGTCTAACACTATGGTATACGGACCGTCGTTGATGAGCGAGACCACCATGTGGGCGCCGAAGATCCCCGCGGCGGTGGAGACCCCGCGCCGCGCGAGAGCGACGCGAAACTCCTCGACCAAAGCCTCTGCGGCAGCGGGGTCTCCGGCGTCGGTGAACGATGGCCTTCTGCCGCGCCGGCAGTCGGCGTAGAGAGTGAACTGGCTGATGACGAGGGCGGAACCGCCGGTCTCGAGCAGCGACAGGTTCGATCTGCCTTCGGCGTCGCGGAAGATGCGCAGGTCGGCCACTTTGTCGGCAAGTGCCCGGGCGCGCTCCTGCCCGGTCGCGGAGGCGCCGCCGAGCGCGCCATCGGGCGCCGTCTCGACGTCGTCACGGCCCACGCCGACCAAGAGCAGCAGCCCGGCGCCGATCTGGCCGACTACCTCACCGTCGACCTCCACCGACGCCCGGCTGACCCGCTGCGCAACAACTCTCACATCGACCCCCCGTCATCGCCCTCGTGTCGCCGGCACACGCCCGCCAGAAGCGGAGCGGCCCCGCCGCCGCCGCCCGTCACCTGCGCCGCCCGTCAGCGGTCGTCCTCGATCCGCGTGAGCGCGCCCTCACAGTATCCGTCGTCGAGCACCGTGTCCACTCGCGCCCAGGCGAACGTGTTCATGAGCTCGTCGCCACCGTGCAGCAGTATCTCGAGATAGTTGCCGCTCAGGCCCACGAGCGCGCCTCCGGGTGCCCGCTGCGAAAGGATGAGGACTCGTTGCTCGGTGCCGATCGACCTCCTGCGAAACGCATCCTTCTTACGCTCTCCTAACGCCCGGAGGAGCAGACTGCGCTCATGGATCGTCTCGGGGCTCACCTTGGGCCTGAGCTTGGAGGCGGCAGTCTGGGGACGGTCGCTGTAGCTGAAGACGTGAAGGTAGGTGAGTGGCGTATGTTCGACGAACGAAAGCGTTTCTTGGAACTCTTCGTCGGTCTCTCCGGGGAACCCGGCGATGAGATCGGCTCCCAACGCCGCGTCGGGGAACCGGCGGGCCAGCGCTTCGACGACTTCCAGGTACTGACGGGCGGTGTACGGACGGTTCATGCGCCGGAGTACGGAATCAGACCCGCTCTGGAGCGGCAGATGGAAGTGGTGGGCGACCCGGTCCCCAGCTTCCAGGATGAGCTGCTGGAGCGCTGCGTCCGTCTCCAAGGGCTCGATCGAGCTGAGACGGTATCGCGCAGGCTTGTCGCGGCTTACGAGAGCGCGAAGGAGGTCGACGAGCGACCCCTCTCCGGTGTCGCCGCCCCAGCTCCCCAGGTTGATGCCGGTGAGGACGATCTCTTGATAGCCACGCGCGGCAAGCAGGTCCATCTGGGCGAGTACCTCGTCCTTCGGCATGCTGCGCGCCGGGCCGCGCGCGACCGGGATGATGCAGTAGGCGCAGCGTGAGTCGCAGCCGTTCTGGATCTTGAGAAAGGCCCTGGTATACCCGTGGAAGTGGGTGAAACTCTCGCTCTCGAAGGTGGGGTGTTCACCGTACGGAGACACGGCGACCGTCAAGCTCGCGTCGCCGGCGCGCAACCTCTCGCGGAGGTGCCGGGCCAGATCATGCTTGTCGAGATTGCCGAGCACGAGATCGACCCCGGGGATCGCGGCTATGGCATCGGCGTCGACCTGCGCGTAGCACCCCGTCACGGCGACCACGCAGCCGGGATCGAGCCGCTTGGCGTGCCGTATCTCGTTGCGGCAGGTCTTGTCGCTTCTCGACGTCACGGTGCAGGTGTTGACCACCCGCACGTCGGCGGGCTCGTCCCAGTCGACGAGCCGGTAGCCTTCGACTGCCAAGGCCTCTTGCATCTGGGCGGTCTCGCACTGATTGAGCTTGCAGCCGATAGTGCGGAACGCCACTCGGATCGCGGGCGGGGAAGGTGCGGAATCAGTGCCGGCGAGGGACATCTTCGGGAACAGAAGAAGCCTTTCTTTCGTACATGCTTCAGGCCACCAAAAGCGGGGAGGATGTTAGCATATACGCCGCTCGCGCCCGGCGGGGCGCCTGCCAGAACTAGCAGGGATTGTGGGGATTCGTGGAACTGATCCGCAAGCTTTTGCACCGCGATCGCGTGAGTGGTCAAGCCGTCCGTTTCATCGTGGTCGGACTCATCAACACGGCCGTCGACCTGGGCGCCTTCTATCTGCTCAGCCTCATCCCCGGCATGCCACACATAGCCGCCAAGGCAGTGTCGTACGTGTTGGGCATATGCAACAGCTTCGTCTGGAACAAGTACTGGACGTTCAACGCCGGGGCGTCCGATCGCACGAAGCGCGAGTTCGCGGTGTTCTTCGCCGTCAACATCCCCCCGTTGCTCGTCAATATCGTCGTGTTCACCGTGCTCGGCATCTGGATCGATTCGGGCGCCTGGCTGGTACGCATGGCTAAGGCCTTCGCCGCGGCCGTCGTCTCCGTCGCGTGGAACTTCTTGGGTAGCAGGTATCTGGCGTTCAGGCATACGGCCGTCAAAGGAGTGCCCCGTGCCTGATTCGGCGTCTGCTCCATCGCCGGAGAGGACCGACTACGGCATAGTTATCCCCATCCACAACGAGGCCGACTACCTCGAGGCCGAAGTGGCCGAAATGGTCGACGAACTGCAGGCCCGCGGCGTCGACTACGAGATGATCCTCGCCGAGAACGGCAGCTCCGACGACACGCTTGCCATCGCCCGCCGTCTCGAGGCGGCAAACCCGCGCATAAGGGCCATGCAGATGCCGGTGCCCGACTACGGGTTCGCCATGAAGACCGGCATGCTTGCCTCGAAAGGCGACTATGTCGTGCTGTTCGACATCGACTACCACGACATCGATTTCATGCTCAAGGCCGGCGCGGTGCTCGACAACGGCAGCCCCATACATCCGCGTGATGCCGCGCTGCAGGCCGGTGCCCCCGGCATCGTGGTGGGCAGCAAGCTCATCGAAGGATCCGAAGACCGCCGCTCCCCGGCGCGCCACTTCATCTCCCTTGGCTTCACGACCATTCTCAGGGTGTTGTTCGATCGCCACATGGACGACACCCACGGCATGAAAGTGCTGCATCGCGACGTCGTGCAACGCTTCGCCCCGAAGTGCGTGCGCACGACCGACCTCTTCGACACCGAACTGATCGTCCGCGCGAGGCGCCAGGGGGTGATCGTAAGAGCGCTGCCGGTGACGTGCGAGGAGAAACGCAAAGCCCGTTCTTCCATCGTCCACCGCATACCGCGTACAATAAGGGGCCTGATGAACCTGAGGATGGTCCTCTGGAGGGAGGGAAACCCTGGAGCGTAGTCCGAAGCTCGAGGAACGAACAGATCGCGGTCAGAGCGGGAGCATCTGGGAATGGGTGCCCACGCTCCTCGCGTTTCTGGCCATCTATATCACCCTTCTGATCTTCTACAAGCCCGGCCTGCTCTTCAGCCAAACCACCACGGCCGGCGGCGATACGGGCGCTCACCACTATCCGGCGCAGTATCTCATCCAAGAACTCCTTCCCCACTTCAGGCTCACCGGTTGGGCGCCCGGCTGGTACGCGGGCATGCCCATGCTCACGTTCTACTTCCCCTTCCCATTCCTGCTGATCGCGATCCTCGACTGGTTCATCCCCTACACGATCGCCTTCAAGCTCATCTCCGTGCTGGGCGTGTTCGCATTGCCCGCCACCGCCTATGCCTTCGGTCGCCTGTTGCGGGTGCGCAGGCCCTTCGCGATCATGGCCGCTGTTTTCGCGACCGCGATGCTCCTCATGGAGAGCTACTCCATCTACGGCGGCAATATCCTCAGCACTTTGGCCGGCGAGTTCGGCTACATGTTCAGCTTCGCCCTGACCTGGCTGTTCCTCGGCACGCTCTATCGAGGCATGCAGAAGCCTGGCCTCAACATGCTCTTCGTGCTCAACAGCCTCATACTGATGGCCCTGGTGCTTTCGCACATCGTGACGACTATGGTGTTGATAGCCCTCGTGCCGGGCCTTCTCATCGTCAACGCGCGCTGGAAGTCGCTGCTCTACGTGGTGGCTGTAGCCTTCGTGGGACTCTGCCTCACGGCCTTCTGGTGGCTGCCCTTTGCGAGCAACCTCGAGTGGACCGCGCACATGGCCTGGAACCAACTGCACGGACTCAAGGACGTCTTGCCGACGGCGCTGCTACCTGTCGCCGCCCTCGCTCTCATCGGCGTCGCCTACGCCGTCG
Source organism: Actinomycetes bacterium (assembly GCA_021815245.1). Next base: position 1,085 of record JAKAHF010000115.1, on the reverse strand, counting down.
CGCGCAAAGAGCGGCGTCTCTGGCCGCTGGCGTGGATCACCTTCATCACGATGGTGATCTTCTGGCTGCTCCCCGACGGGCGGCTGTGGAACGCGCGCGTTCTGCCCTTCTTCTATATGTCGTTGCACCTGTGGGCGGCCTATGGAGCCGCCTGGTTGGTGCGGCCGTTCGCGGTGATGATGCGCGACCTGTTCCGCCTCAAAGGCTTGACGGCGCGCCGGCTCTACATACCGGTCACCGCCATCGTCATCGGGGCGGTGCTGGTCATAACGAGCCAGACCGCCGGTGGCTGGATCAAGTGGAACTACTCCGGCTACGAGGGCAAGACCAATTGGACGCAGTACAAGCAGATTCTCGACTTTCTCGACACACTCGAGCCGCAGGGCCGGGTCATGACCGAGCACGGCCAGAAGATCGACGAATTCGGCACGCCGCGGGCTTTCGAGATCATCCCCTACTGGACCGATCAGGACACCATGGAGGGGACGCTCATGGAAGCGTCGTATACGGCCGCGTTCCATTTCATCAATCAGGCGGAGCTGTCGGAACAGGCGAGCAACGCCATCATCGGAGTCGACTATCCCGGAGTGGACGTACAACGGGGCATCAGTCACCTCCAACTCATGAACATCCCCTACCTCATCACGTTCGAGAATGCCGATGGTGAAGAACGGGTGACGCCCGCTGTGCAGGAAGACGGCCGGGCGACCGAGCTGGCGGTGTTCGGTGCCTACCACGTGTTCCGCATCGCCGGCACGACCGGGTACGTCGAGGTCATGAGGAATCAGCCTGTAAGGGCCAGCATCCCGCAGGCGGAGTGGCGCGACATGGCCAATCAGTGGTACCTCAACGAGGACGCGCTCGATACTCCGATCGTCTGGGACAACGGCGAGGAACCCCTGCAGCAGTTCCAGGAGGTCACCGCGGCCGAGGCGCAGAGCCCGCCCGAGGAGCCTATCGATCTCCACAGCCACGGTGAACATCGAGGCCACGCAGCGCCGGGGCTTTGCTCCCGAAGACGCGCGCGATTACGCGGTCATGGGCTGTGTCGAAACCACCTGCCCCGGCAAAACCGGGAGCATGAG
>JAKAHF010000114.1 GCA_021815245.1 Actinomycetes bacterium | reverse complement strand
GGCGTAGCGGAGGAAGATCAGGCCCAGTACGGGCATGGAGTACTCGGAGGCCTTGAGCTTGGAGTTGGCCCGCAGCTGGTCGGCTGCTTCCCATAGGCGCTTTTCGACGTCGTTGTTGGTCATGCCTACGGCCACGCGCTACTCCTCGATTGCTCTCAGCGGAAAGACCCAGACCCGCCGCTCGTTGCCGTCGGCGTCTCGCTGTGTCTCGGCGTATGGCCCAGAGGCTAGACGCACCCGGCCGGTGAAGACATACTGGTTGGGTGCCGGATTGTCGAAGTGGAAGACAGCCACTCCGTTCGTGTCTGACTCCACCAGGGTCTTGTTCTGCCCGCGGTCTAGGCTCTGATCGCCGACGAGGCCCATTCCCGTGTAGTGGAAGACAGAACCCTCCCAGCGATCAAAATACGTTCCGCCGGATCCTCGCGTGATGAGGACGAGAGAGTTGGTGCGATGAGAACGGCGCATGCCGCCCTGACCGCTGCACTTGAAGATGCGCTGCAGTTCGTCGCTGGTCACGACCTGGCCTCGGTGCAGACCAGGGTCAAAGTCGCCCACTGGGTGTCCCCCCTTCATTGCTGGCGGCCGAAGCCGAGTGAGCCCGTTGCCGATAGGTTACTCGCCGCCCCGGCAGCAGCGTTTCCATCCTACAACTTTCGTCGGATAGACAGAAGCCGGACGGTCATGCGTCACACTCCGGCGACAAAGCGCCAGCCACCCTGTCCGACCGGTGTCGTAGCATGGCAACAGGAATCGAGAGAGCACCAAGCACCGGTTAGGGGGGGTCAGATGAATCTCGGAGAACTGGCGGTTGCCTGCTACGCCTACGGCGCCATGACCTCATACGACGACTCGCTGGCCAGACTCGAGCGACTGCTCGCCGGCAAGCCCGACCTTCGTCTGGCCGAGCATCGGCAGGCCCTGCTCAAATGGCTCAACCAGTGGCAGTGCCGTCAGTTCTCGCTGGCTTGTCACGACCGCGCCTCCGCGGAACTCCTGGCGTGGTTCGAGGGCGCCGAAACCGCCCTCCCTGAGCCGCACCTTCACCTGTGGCAGCTCTCGACTTCCGAGATCGAGGAGTTCGTCCCGGTCTTCGACACGCTCTCGAAGAAGCAGGCGTCGACACGGACGCAAGGGGACCGCACCTCGGTCGTGACCTTCGGCCCGACGGCGGCGGCCAAGATCCTGTTCGCTTTGCGCCCGCGGGTATTCGTGGCCTGGGATGAGCCGATTCGCCGCGAGCTGAAGTACGACGGTTCGGGACGCTCCTATGCGGACTTCATGCTCATCCTGCGTGAGCAGCTTCTCGACCTGCAGAGCCAATGCCGGCGGTTCGACCTCGAACTGGAGGAACTCCCGCGGGCCATCGGGCGGCCACGTTCGACGCCCGCCCAGCTGCTCGATGAATACTACTGGGCCACCAAGACCCGCAAGGTGGTTCTGCCCGGTAGGGAGGCGGTGGCTCGTTGGCTGGACTGGTTCGCCACGTAGGACAGGCGACGCCGGCGGCTGCGGCAAGGGGCTGCCGGTGTACCAACGAGTACGAGCGAAGAAGAGACACTGGAGAAGCCCTTCAGCGCCAGCCACGTCAACCAGATGCTCGAGGGCCTCTGCGACGCAGGCCTGGTCTACAAGACCCGCTGGGGCAAGTACGCTCTGACGGTGCCGCTGCCCGACGGGTTCATCCGGCGGCCGCTGGCCGGAGGGTAGCGCCGGATCTGGTTGAGAATTCTGCATTGAAAATCTATCCGTGATAGATTTTGGGAACGGTTTCTTCAGAAGGCGTGGCCTATTGCGTTTGACAAAACCACAGCGTAAATCTATCTCCAATAGATTATCGAGATGAAAAGGGCAAGAGCCGACATAAGCACCAGAGAGTTCCTGGAGAAACACGCCGTCTTCACTACGGCCGAATTCCGCGCCGCATTGCCTCCGCAGACGGCGTCCTCGACAGTGCTGAACCGGCTTCAGCAGGCTTACCAGCGCGGATATGTGGAGAGAATCAAGCAACGCGTGTACGCGTCCCGCATCGGCCAGTTCTCGGACGCCCTCCCCGATCCACTGCTGATCGCCTCCAGGCTCGCTCCCGAGTATGTGATTGCCTACCACTCCGCACTCGAGGCGCACGGCGCGGCCCATGCCCCGTTTCGGCGCGTAACGCTGGTCTCGGCCCGAACTCCCTCCACAGTGGAATATCGCGGCTATGAGTTCGTGATTCTCCGTCCACCGAAGTCCCTGCTGCACGGCGCAGCCTGGAAGAGCCTCACCGTGCAGCTGAGGCGTGGCAACGAGTTCGTGACCGTTACCTCCCGCGAGCGCACGTTCGTCGACTGTTTGAACAGTCTGAAATGGGCTGGTGGCATCGAGGAAGTGCTGCGAAGCGTCGGGAGCTTCCCGTCCCTGAATGTGGAGAGCGTGATCGCCTATCTCGACCTGCTTGGATCGGCCAGCACCACAGCGAGGGTCGGATGGGTGCTCTCAGCTGACCCTGATCTGTGGAGAGTCACTCCGACGGAGTTGGACGCCCTCCGGTCGCGCTTAGGCAAAGGCCCGTACTTCTTGGACGATCGCTCTCGCTCGACGAAGCTTGTGCGCGAGTGGCACATGTACGTGCCTGAGCACCTCGATCCGGCCGAGGAGTTGCGCGCGTGACCACCCCCATCCTTCGACCGCCCGGAGACTTCGCGCCCCAGACGGTTGCCAAGGTGGAACGACTTCTCGAGCTTCTGGGCGAGATCAACGACCATCGCTATCTCGGCCCTCGCCTGGTGCTCCATGGGGGTACGGCCCTGAATGTGTTTCATCTTGACATCCCACGGCTTTCGGTCGACATCGACGTGCTGTACGTGGGGGGCGTCTCGCGGGAGAAGCTGCAGTCGGAGCGGTCTGTGGTTCGCGAAGAGTTGGAAACCCTCACCGGCAAGCTCGGCTATCGACACAACGCTCCAAAGGAGAAGCACGCCGGAGTCACATACAAGCTCATGTACCGGACTGACTGGGGCGAGGATATGGTCAAGGTCGACCTGAACTTCCTCAACCGCTCGCCTGTTCTGGGGCATGAGCCGGGCATCTGCCGGCATTGTGTTCCCGAGACTATGTTCAGGGTTGTTCCGTACCCTGAACTGATTGCCGGCAAGGTCAAAGCGCTGGTTGAGCGGAGGACCGCAGCCACTCGCGATCTCTACGACGTCTACCTGGCTTCGGCGGCGACCTTCGACGACTGGGAGCTGCTGCAGGCGACCGTGATCTACTACTGGACCTTGGCCGACACCTTCCCTCGGGAACTCGACGGAACGGCTGCCGACCGCTTTCGGGGCGAGGAGCGAGAACTCGCGTCAGACCTGTTCCCGGTGCTTCTTCCTGGTGAGCGACCGGCGCTCGCAGACATGGTCGATGCGGTGTCGTTGTTCCTGCGCCGACTCGCGGAAGTGACTCCCGAGCAACGTGAATACCTCGACTTGATGGCCACTTCGGGTACCTTCCGGCCCGAACTCATCTTTGGGCAGTGGCCCGACGTCCTGGAGCGCGCGAGAGTGAGCCCCGCTGCGGCGTGGAAGGTCCAGAACCTGCAGAAGCGGCCGAGCCAGGGCTAGCCCGCCGACCTACATCATTGGGCCATGTGCAGTTCATGTGTTGGTACAATAGCAACACTCATGGTCGGACTCCGTCCATGAGTGACCGGCACCCGGCCAAGGACGTGGAGGCGGCCATCAAATACGCCACGCGGAAAGGATGGGCGGTAGTGAAGGCGCACGGTCATACGCATCTCTGGGGAACCTTGTACTGCCGCGGCCAGTCCGGCCTCGGCACCTGCCAGATCGGCGTTTGGTCCACGCCCAAGGATCCTGTCACGCACGCGAAACGGATCCGGCACGCCGTGGACGCCTGCCGCTGCGGGAGGTAGACCAGGTGGGTCTGTTCGAGTTCACGCTGGTCTTCGAGCTCGACACGCACGAACTGACCGAAGAGGCGTTCGATTCGTTCTACGAGTCTGGTGCCGAAGACGCGACGATCGGGCAATCATCGGGGGTCTTCTTCGCCAGTTTCGCCCGAGAGGCTGAGGACCTGCTTCGTGCGATAGCCTCAGCCATCCAGACCATCGAGGGAGCCGATGCGGGCGCCACCGTCGTCCGGGTCGAGCCTGACGACCTGGTTACTCTCGCGGATATTGCCCGTAGGACGCGACGAACGAACGAGAGTATCCGCCTGCTGATACACGGCAGCAGGGGCCCAGGGGGCTTCCCCGCGCCTTCAACCCGAATCGGGTCGGGACGAAGCCGCGTTTGGCGATGGGCGGATGTCGCAGAATGGTTTGGCAGATACGAAGGGGGGCCAGACACGCATGAGGCGGCATCCGAGTGGTCGATAATCTCGCTGACGAACGACTACCTCCGCCAGCGGGCTTTCTTACGCAAGACCGACCCGGTCTCGACGCGCGTGCGACAGGAACTGGAGCGGACCATCGGCACAGGCCCACAGAGAGGGTCCGCGCCCCTATCGAGGAGGAGATCCGCACTGGCCTAGAGGTCGCCGGAATGAGCCGTCTGACCGAGCGCTACAATACGGTCATGGAGACCAAGCGCTTCATCTACTACGAAGAGGACGGCATGCTTGCCGGCTGGCTCGAGGAGTATCCCGACTACCGGACTCAAGGCGAGACCTTGGATGAGCTGCGCATGAACCTGCTCGATCTGTATAGGGAGCTCACCTCCGGTCAGATTCCTGGAGTCCACAAGGTCGGTGAACTGAGCATCGCGTGAAACGCGCCATCATGCTCGAAGTGGAGCAACTCCTGCGCCGAATGGCCCCCGACGACATCGAGCGGCTGCTGGACTTCGCGCGGAGACTGGTGCGGTAGCTGTTGGCGCCGGCCGCCTTGGTCGCCGCTTCGTCCTCGCCGCCGAACCTGATCGCCTCCAGGAGTTCCTGGTGTAGCCAGACTCCATCCTTGGTCCGATACCTCATCCACTTCCGGCACGCGACCATCCCCCGTGTGATGTCGTAGGTCTCACAGACCTACGAGGCTTGATTTGACGTTACAGTCATATGACGTATAGTTGGAGTGGACATGGCCCTCCTCCGGGATGCTCGAGGCGTGGACACGGGTCATCAGCTATCCAGACAGAGGGGATCCGTCATGACAACACGGACCGACTACGATGCCTCGTGCGGCACGATCCTTGAGCCCTGCAGTATCACCGAGGCGAGGTTCGTCACAGCCGACTCGATCCTGTATGTCCGCTTCAAGGACGGGCTCGAGAGAGCGGTTCGGTGGAGCGAGCTGCCATTTGCCTCACAACTTGGAGTCGTCCCGGTTACCGCCTCAGCCAGCCCGACGGGGGAGTCTCTGCTCGTGAGAGATGAATCCGGTCACGAGACGGACGTAGGCGTCGAGAGCCTCCGCGCTGCTCTCGACGGAGAGTACCGCGCTCTCCTTTTGTCGGCAGACGATGCCGAGAGGAAGATGGCGGGGGCTCGAATGCGCGCGCTACGGGAGAGTCTGGGATTGAGCCAGCTCGAGCTGTCGCGCCGCAGCGGCATCGCCCAGGAGTCGCTCAGCCGGATAGAGACGGGACGTCGTGACCCGCGCCTTGGAACCCTCCAGCGATTGGCCCGCGGGATGGGTCTGTCGCTCGATCAGCTCATGGGCAGACTCTCGGCTGGTCCGTAGCAACGGCCCACGGTTTCTGGACGGGCAAGCTCCTCCGAACCGCTGCGCAAATCCCGGCACCTGCTCCTCCTGCTACAATGTACTACCAAGGTTGTACGGACAAAGCAGGATCTCATGGCTAAGCTGGACGCCAGATTGGAACTACGGCTTGACAAGCACACCTTCGAGCGGCTCGAGCGCCGTGCAGCCGAGGGTCACCTCAGCGTCGCCCAGGTGGTCCGCCAAGCGATCGCCCGCGAACTCGAGAGCGATGAGAGCTGCGGACGCGTTCAGGCGCTCGAGCGAGGCCTGAGCCTCACGGTGCCGGTGCCCCTGGATCCGGCGGAGTTGGCCCGAGACCTTGACGCCCGGTACGACCCGGAAGATCACGGTTGACACGGCCGGCGTGTACGTCGACACGACCATATTCATGTATGCCATGGGGGCCGAGAGTCCATACAAAGCCCCCTGCGCCCGCATCTTGCGCGCCGGCGCGGCCGACCGGCAGGTGCTGGTCACCAGCGCCGAGACCTACCAGGAAGTCCTGCATCGCTACCGCAGTATCGGCCGGCATGCAGACATCCAAACGACGTTCGAGGCCATCTCAGCTGCCGTCCGGCGCGTCCTCCCCGTGACGTTCGAGGACATGGAGGAGGCCAGACGCCTCGGCGAGCGAACCCCCAGGGATGCCGGGGCCTCGGCGCGCGACCTGGTGCATGCAGCCGTCGCGCGACGTCAGGGACTTCGGGAGATACTCACGGTGGATGCCGGTTTCGCCAGCATCCCGGGAGTGGTGGTGGTCGATCCTTTGCGGTGGCAGTCGGGTGCCGGCGCCTGACCCAGGTGAGCAAACCGCGTCCCCGACTACCGGACTCAGGGCGAGACCATGGATGAGTTGCGCGCGAATCTGCTCGATCTCTACAGGAAGCTCACCTCCGGTCAGATTCATCGGTCCACAAGGTTGGTGAACTGAGCATCGCGTGAAACGAGCCGACCTTGTACCGTAGCAATCGATGACCGACCCACCCTCAGGGGGTACCAATGGACGTGCGCATCGACTTCCCAAGCCCCACGACCATTCAGGCGAGGAGCAAGAATCTCCGCGTCGAGATCGGACCGCCGCCTGACAGGGGAGGCGACCCTGAGGCCTATGGACCGTTCGACATGCTCCTCTGCGGCTTGGGTTGCTGCACCGGCGCCGCAGTCCAGCGGTTCCTGCAAGAGCACGAGATGCTGACCGCCGAGACCGGCCTCCGCATTCTTGCCGACCGCAACCGCGAGACCCACCTCTTCGAGAGTGTTGTCATCGAGATCCTCGTGCCCGGCGACTTCCCGGAGAAGTAC
>JAKAHF010000113.1 GCA_021815245.1 Actinomycetes bacterium | reverse complement strand
GAGGTCGAGCTCGGCAAGATCGGACTTAGAGTCTAGTTCATCCGCCTCCGGTCGGCCATCAAGGGCAAGCGCATCGTGATCGTCGATGACTCGATCGTGCGCGGCAACACCACTCGGGCGTTGGTGCGCGTGCTCTTCGAGGCTGGGGCGAAAGAGGTGCATCTGCGCATCACCTCGCCGCCGATCCTCTACCCTTGCTTCTACGGCATCGACATGGCCAATCAGGACGAGTTCATCGCCTTCGGCAGGAGCATCGATGAGATAAGCCGCGAGGTCGGCGCCACGTCGGTCGCGTATCTGTCGCTCGAGGGCTTGATGCGGGCGACCGAGGTCGGCAACGAACAGACCAACTTCTGCGCGGCCTGCTTCACCGGCGACTATCCCTGTGAGGTGCCCGAATACCTGCGTACCTCGAAGTTCAGGTACGAGGAAGATCCTTGCGGGTCGCTCGACCGCTAGCCTCTTAGGCGGCCGCTCCCGACCTCGACGTTTCGCCCGCCGAGCCTCAGCCCTCTATGCCCTCGCGGGCGAGCACCCCTCGCTTGTAGTAGTGCTTGACCTCCTGCATCTCGGTGACCAGGTCGGCGCGCTCGACCAACCGGGCGTCGGCGCCGCGACCGGTCAGCACCAACTCCACACACTCGGGCTTGCCGTCGATCAGCGATATGACCTCGTCGACGTCGAGCATCCGCAACCATGTCGCCATGAGCACCTCGTCGAGGATGACGACCTCATACGCTCCCGAGCGGACGACCTTCGCGACCTCGTCGAGGCCCCGTTTGGCGAGAACGATATCGCTCTCGTGGGCCTGGCCTCTGATCCACCGGCCTCTGCCGTACTGCCTGCAAACGATCCTGTCGCCGAACGCCGCGAGACCTTCGATCTCGCTGTAATGCCCTTGTTTGATGAACTGGGCGAAGAACACGCGCAACCCGGCCCCGGCGGCGCGCACCGCGAGCCCGACGGCCGCCGTCGTCTTGCCCTTGCCGTTGCCGGTATAGAGCTGCACATATCCCTGCCTGAAGGGCGCGCTCAGGCTCTTGGCCGGCCGGCTCTCTTCGGGGATCATCCTCGTGCCTCCTTGGCTTTATTGATCGGCGCCATGACTGTCGAGGTCGGCCTACTGCGGGCCGATCGCGGTACGGAGTTCGAAGAGGCCGGCGCGCATCTCGAAGCGGCCCCAGTCGGCGGGCAGTCCGAGCGAGTCGGTGAAGAGATACTCCAGGCACAGGGCGGGTGTGCCCGCCGGTTCGCCCAACACACGAGCCGCCTCCTCGCCGAGGGCCGCTGCGCGGAGGGCGAGCTTGGCTCGGTGAAACCTGCCGTCGGCCGACCCGCTCAGCAGACCGTGCAGCTCGAGAGACCCGATCAGCACATCGGCGAGCGGCACACAGAAGTCGCTGCGCACATACTCCCAGTGGTAGATCGAAGGGCTGCCGTCGTTCAGCACCTGGTGACGCAAATGGATGACGCAGTCGCCCTCAGTGATGCCCAGGGCCTGGGCGACCTGCCCGTCGGCCTCTATCGTGATGGCCGACAGCAGCCTCACATCGGGGGATTCCGCAGACCGGCCGTCGGCGAGCTGGCCCAGCGAGAACAGCGAGTCGCTGAGACCGAGTGGTCGAACGAACGTGCCCCGGCCCGGCGACGAGGTGATCAGGCGCCGATCGGCGAGCGTCTTCAGGGCTCGACGGAGCGTCATGTGGCTGACACCGAACTCGGCGCTGAACTCCGACTCCGACGGAAGCCGGTCGCCGGCGGTGTAGTGACCCGACGAGAGCCGTTCGGCGATGGCGTTGGCGACGTGGAGGTAGCGGGGCTCTCTCGCCTGAGCGCAGCCGGCGCCCGAACCGCGGGATTGCTGCTTTGCCGTACGCCGCCCACTCGTCACGGTGAATGTCTGCATGCACGCCTCCTTCTGGCCGAGGAGCGAGCGCGGCAGGGTCCGGGCTTTCCGACCTCATGACGCCATGCGACGGCATCAGGGAATCGGGCAAACACGACACCGACCGCCTCTCTCCCTCGGAGTTGCGGTAGCCAATAGGACGCTTTTCGGCAGGTCTTCGGACTTGTGGGCGGTTCCACCGAGGTGGAATGTCCTAGCGGCCGTCGCTTCCCAGCTCGAATGAGCCAGTGCCTATGACGGCTTTCGTTCCCACTCACCGCTGCGGGGCAGCTCCGGTCTCTCACCGGATTCCCTTGTCTTTCGAGACGTTCGAGTCACGAGAGACGCCGACAGCGCTCCGATTCTAGTCTTCGGGCGCCGGCGACGTCAAGAGTGGGGCGTGACCTTGAAGACGCCCGCTCACGTGTGCTACAACTCGCCTGCACGGATGCTCTCGAAGAGAGCGACGCTCCAGGAGGGGCGATATGGGAAGTCGGTGCGAATCCGACGCGGTCCCGCCGCTGTGACCGGGGACGAACGCCGCTGGTGCCACTGTCTGCTGAAGATGGGAAGGCGCGGTGAGTAGGTCGATCCGGGAGCCAGAAGACCGATTCGTGTGGTAGGGACAGCTGCCGCTCCCGTGGAAAGGGGCGGGCGTGTCGACGTGCTTGCAGCACAGCGTCCCTGGGCCACGAGGTCCTGGGACTTTTTTTGTTGCGTGTGAAGAAGGGCGGTGGAATGCCGAAACGGGTCTATCTGATACGCCACGGCGAGACCGAGGCGAGCCTCTCGGGGCGGTTTGTGGGAGCGACCGATGTGCCGCTGACGGCTCGCGGTGAGCTGCAGGTCAAGCGTCTGGCCGCGCTGTTGCCCAAACATGTCCTTGCCTCGGGGGCGCCGACGTGGTGCGTGGCCAGCCCTATGCTGAGGGCGCAGCAGACGGCCACGGCCGTCGTCGGCCCCACGGGACTCACCCTGTCTATCGACGCCGATCTCAGGGAGATGGACTTCGGCGCCTGGGAGGGACTGTCATCGGAGGAAGTCGAGGAGCTGTATCCCGGAGGACAGCGCGAATGGGCTGAACCGACCGAACTCACCCGGTTTCCGGAGGGTGAGAGTCTCGGGGAGTTCGAGCGACGCATCGCCCGCGCGCAGGAACGCATCGTGCGACACGAAGCCGGCGTCGTGCTCGTGTTCGCTCACGGGGGCGTCGTCAGGGCGCTCGCCTGTGGGTTGCTCGGCTTCGGCCGCAAGGACTACTGGTTTCTCAAGGTGCAACCCGCCTCGGTAGTGCGCATCGATGTCTTCGACCGCGGCGCCCTGCTTGCCGAGGTCTGGTCTGTCGACGACCGCGAGGAGGCCTAGCGTGGGCGGCATCGTGCTCGTGACCGGTGGTTGCCGCAGCGGCAAGAGCACGCTGACGCAGCGTCTGGCGGAATCGCTCGAAGCCCCGCGGGTGTTCCTCGCCACGGGCGTCGCCCTCGACGCCGAGATGGAGGGGCGCATTCGATTGCACCAGGAGGCTCGGGCGGCGGGGGGCTGGACCACGAACGAGGAACCTCGGCGCCTAGCAGCCGCTCTGACGGCCGCTCCCCCTGAGGCTACGGTCGTGGTCGACTGTCTCGCGGTGTGGATCGCCAACCTCATGTGGGAGGCGGGCATGGCCGAGACTGAAGCTGAGGACCCGGCCCGTGCTGTGTCGACCCTTGATGAGACCGAGATCGCGCGGCGTACAGCCGAGGTCGTCGAGGCCTGCAGGCGGCGCGAAGCCGTCACCCTTTTCGTCACCAACGAGGTCGGGCTGAGCGTCGTGCCGGAGTCGCCGGCCGGCCGCCAGTACCGCGACCTCCTGGGCCGCTGCAACCAGACCATCGCCGGCGCCGCCGACCTGGTGGTGTTGATGGTGAGTGGTCTACCCCTGCTTCTCAAGGCGCCGAACGGCGCCGCTCAAACCGACTATTCGAACGTGGAAAGGTGTGTTCATGAGCTTGCTTGACCAGACCGTCAATGCCATCGTGCCGAGAGGCGCCGCGGCGCAAGCCGCGGCGCACGCCCGCCTCGAGGCCCTCGCCATGCCCTACTGGGCGCTCGGCCGGCTGCTCGACCTCGCCGAAGACCTGGCGGGCATGACCGGATCGACCAAGCCTCCCGTCGAGCGCAAGACCGTTGTGGTCATGGCGGGCGATCACGGTGTGGTGGCCGACGGCGTCAGCGCCTATCCGCAGGAAGTGACCGTGCAGATGGTGGCCAATTTCGTAGCAGGCGGGGCATCGATCAACGCACTCGCCCGGCAGGTCGGCGCGCGCGTGATCGTGGTCGACATGGGTGTGGCCGGCGATCTGAGCTCGCTTGGCGGCACCGTGCTCAACCGCAAGGTCGCTCCGGGCACCAGCAGCATCGCCAAGGGCCCCGCGATGTCGCGCGAACAGGCTATCGAAGCCGTCGAGGCGGGTATCGCGGTGGCGCTCGATTTGGGGTCGTCGACAGATGTCTTCGCTACCGGCGAGATGGGCATCGGCAACACTACGCCGAGCAGCGCCATCGTGGCGGCCTTGACGGGCGCTGATCCGGCCGACGTGACCGGGCGAGGCACCGGCATCGGCGACGATCAACTGCTGCACAAGGCGAAGGTCGTCGAGCAGAGTCTTTGGGTCAACAACGCCGATCCGAGTGACGGTCTCGACGTTCTGGCCAAGCTGGGTGGGTTCGAGATCGGCGGCATCGCCGGACTGATCCTTGGCGCGGCCTCGATGCAGAAGCCGGTCGTGATCGATGGTTTCATCTCCACGGCCGGGGCGCTCGTCGCTCAGGCCATCTGCCCGCTATCGGCCGACTACATGATCGCCGCCCACCGCAGCGTCGAGTGCGGCCATCGTGTGGCTCTCGAGAGGCTGGGCAAGAAGCCGCTGCTCGACATCGACCTGCGCCTCGGTGAAGGAACGGGAGCTGCGCTCGCCATGAACTTGGTCGACGCGGCCGTGAGGGTGCTGACCGAGGTCGCGACCTTCGAAGAAGCCTCGGTGTCGCACTCCGATCAGCAGAGCGGGTAGGGCGGCGATGAGAGACTCCAGGTGAAGCCCTTCTTCTCGGCGCTCAGCTTCCTCACGCCGGTGCGCGTGCCGGCATCGTGGTCCGGGGGGGAGCGTGAACTGGCGCGCAGCCTCTACTACTTCCCGATCGTGGGATTGCTGATAGGGGGTGTGGCGGCGGCGATCTGTTTCGGTCTTGGCCGCGTGCTGCCGCCGCTTGCCGTCGCCGCTTTCGTGGTGTGTGCTCTGATCGCGGCTTCGCGCGGGCTCCACGTGGATGGACTATCCGACACGTCGGACGGTCTGTTCAGCTCGCGTCCACGGGAGCAGATGCTCGTCATCATGCGTGACAGTCACGTCGGCGCCATGGGTGTTATCGCCATCGTGTGTGTGATCGTGGTCAAGACGGCTCTTCTCGCGTCGGTCGACTCTGGGGCCGCGCTCTGGCGAATGGTGCTGCTCATGCCGGTCGCCGGGCGTTGCGCGATGGTGACGAGTATGGCTGTGTTTCGCTACGCGCGTCCCGAGGGCGGTCTCGCGACGGTCTTCGCCGTAACCGGCGGTCGTCGTTGGGCTTTGCTCATCTGGCCCCTGGTCGTGATCTTCAGCATCGGATGGCTGCTGGCCGGTCTCGAAGGGGTCGTAGCCGCCGCGGCCTCAGTCGTGACAGGGATGCTCGCCGGCGCCTATTGCCGGCGCCGGCTCGGTGGCTACACCGGTGACACGCTGGGAGCGACGAACGAGCTCGTCGAGATCATGCCGGCTCTCGTCGCGGCCCTCTGGGTCTGAGGACGTCCTATCGCGCGTGACGAGCGCGCCCTGAGGGCGGGGCCGTCATTGCTCGATGGCCGGTCGGTCTCCTAGCGCCAGGTTGACGGCTTCGCCTGCGCGTCGCACCTCCACCGCTCCGGCGGCCAGCAACTCCTTCACCAGGGCCGCGGCCTCGCCGTCGCACAGATCACGCTCCGTGATGGGGGGAGAAGACATGAGAAGAACCTTCTTGCCTTGGCGCGCTCCCGAGAGCGCGGTGCGGAGTGGCGCCAGGTTGCCTCGCCCAAAGAAGACCGGAGCGACGATGACGACGTCGGCGTCGTTCATGAGGGATTCATACTCCCGCACGACCTCGGGGGGGAAGGGCTCGAACGGAGGAGCCGAAACGACCTCGAGCTCGTGTCGTTGCGCCACGGCGTAGTCGGTGTCGAACACGCTCACGATGCCGACGGTCGGCGCCGACCCGCGCTCAACCAGCTGCTCCAGGATATCGACCGCGGCGCCACCACCCGCGACGACACTTACTTTGGGCGTGTCGGCCCGGGGGGAATCGATCATTCTCGACCAGACCGGGGTCAGATAGGGCCGCGATCCCTGCCGGTGCACGGCCACCCTGACCTTGAAGACTTCGAGGATCGTGCGCGGTTCGAGGATCTCGGCCGGCGTTCCTCGCGCGGCGATGCAGCCCTGGTCGAGTAGCACGAGCTCGTCGCAGTACTGGGCCGCGATGTTGAGGTCGTGCACCACCACGACGATCGTCTTGCCGGTCGAGTGCAGGCGGCGGAGAAGCTGCATGATCTCCAGCTGGTGGTTGAGATCGAGATTGTTGAGCGGCTCGTCGAGGAGGACGACGGGCGTCTGCTGAGCCAAGGTCTGGGCGATGAGGGCGCGTTGCCGCTCACCCCCCGAAAGCTCGGTGATGAGGCGGCTGGCGAGCGACGACATCCCTGTGGCCTGCAGAGCATCAGCGACCGCTGAGCCGTCGGCGGCGGGAGCGCCCTGGGCGTAGCGACCCATGGCCACCATCTCCTCGACAGTGAAGCTGAAGTCGAGGGTGAACTGCTGCGGTACCACCCCGAGCAACTTGGCAAGCTCGGTGGCTCGGTAGCCCGATATGGGTCGGTCGTGCAGCAGGATCTCGCCTGCCGAAGCCTTTGCCCCGCCTGTGAGCGCGCGCAGAAGTGTGGTCTTGCCCGACCCGTTGGGTCCGAGGATGCCGAGAAAACACCCCGGAGCGATCTCGAGATCGAGCGGTCCGACGACCCGGCGTCCACCAAGCGAGACCTCGAGGGCTTTGGCGCGATAGACGGGGCAAAG
>JAKAHF010000112.1 GCA_021815245.1 Actinomycetes bacterium | reverse complement strand
GAGCTTGATGTTGAGCTTCTCGGCAAGCGCGAGACCGTTGGCGAACGAGATCCCCTGGCCGAGCGAGCCGCCGGAGAAGTCGATGCCCGGCGTGCACCAGCGGTCGGCGTGGCCCTGGAAGGGCGACTGGTAGCAGTAGTAGGTGCAAAGCTGGTCTTCGGAAAACATCCCAAGCTCCACCAGCGCCGCGTAGATCGCCTCGCAGCAGTGGGCCTTCGACATGATCACCCGGTCGCGCTCGGGCCAGTCGGGGTTCTTGGGATCGAACTTGATGTGATGGAAGTACAGGGCGGTGACGATCTCCATCACCGACATAGTGCCACCGACATGACCCTGGCTGAACGTGCAGAACTGGGTCAGGCAGTGGTCGGTCATCTTCTTGGCCCTGGCCTCCAACTCTTGGATGAGGGCGTCACTATGAGCCATGGGTGGCCCGCCTTTTCACCTTGATCTTGACCGAATCGGTCGAAAGCGCCGCGCCGCACCGGGGGCACTTGTCGCCGTACGTCGCGAGCACCGCCGACTCATCGGGGATGGCACGCATGTAAAGCCTGCGGCTGATCTCCTCCCCGTAGTAGAGCAGCATGTCGCACTTGCCGCAGTTGATCTTTTCACTCATAGGGCAACCTCGTCACTTCTTTCGATGACTTGATCTTCCAACCGACGTTCAGGGTTTGACCAGTATCTTGATGGCCGTGCTGTTCTTGCGGCCGGCGAGCGCTTTGCCGATCTCCTCGAGGGGGACGATCTCGGTGATCATCGGCTCGAGATCGAGCTTCGATAGGAGCTTGAGCGCCCTCGGGAACACGTAGGGCGCGAGGATCGTGGAGCGGACGGTCAGTTCGTTGCCGAACATGTAGCACGGGTTGATGGGATAGGTGGCGTCCTCTGGATAGGAGCCCGCCCACACGATCGTGCCATACCTGTCGGCCAGCGGGATCGTCGCCGCGATCGCGCCGAAGTTGCCGCTGCACTCGAAGACCGTGTCGAAGCCCCGGCCGTCCATGAGAGCCCGGCCCGTCGCCACGAGGTCTTCCTTGAGAGGGTCGATCGTCCAGTCGGCCCCGAAGCGCTTGGCGTATTCGCGCTTCTCGGGCATGGGGTCACTGACCAGCACTCTCGCTGCACCGGCCTTCATCGCTACCTGCTGTACCAGTAGGCCGATGGTGCCGCCGCCCGAGATGGCCACCGATTTGCCCGGCACGATGTTGCCCTGATCGACCGCGTGCACCGCGATGGTGACGGGTTCCAGCATGGCCCCCCGCTCGAAACTCACGTCGTCGGGCAGTGGGTACAGGCAACTCTCGTCGTACAAGGCGTATTCCGCGAAGCCGGCTTCGTACGATTTCACGTACTCGCAGAACTGCTCCATCTTGTTGCGGCAGTAGTAGCAGGTGCCGCAGTACTTGCGGAAGTTCATGGCCACTCGCTGGCCGACCCTCCAGTCGCCCAGCAGACCGGGGCCGAGCTCAGTGATGACGCCCGAGGCCTCATGCCCTGTCGTGAAGGGAGCCGGCGGCCACCACGGAGCCTTCAGGAGGCTGAATGTGCCTTCGTAGATCTCCGGGTCGCTGCCGCAGATACCGCAATAGGCGATCTTGACCTTGACTTCACCCGGGCCCGGGACGGGCTCGGCGATGTCGTCGATGCGGATGTCGTGCGGCCCGTATGTGCGTGCGACTTTCACGTCACGGCTCCCGTAGCTCGATGGCCAGGTTGCCGATGTCGCTACCCTCGAAATAGCAGAATCCAGGCTGCCCGGCGGGGAATGAGCTGCACCAGACCTTGGCGCCGCGCGCCGTGGCTCGGGCGATCTCGCCCTGGATGTCGTCGGTCAGCCAGCCGATATGATGCAGGCCCTCACCGGTGGCATCGAGCGACTCGCGGAGGGCCTGCGGGCCTTCGGTCGGTTCGAGCAGCTCTAGCTCGACGTCACCCATCTTCGCGTTGCTGATGGTGGTCTTCCACTCGGCCGGTTGGCCGTGGAGCTCACCCACGAACGGGATCGTGAAGGTCTTGTGCTCTTCGTCGAACTTGAACGGTCCGAATCCCAGCGCCTCGAAGTGGGCGATGGCCTTCTCCATGTCTCTTACGACGATGCCGACGTGATGGAGGCGGGTAGTGCGCAGTTCCTGTTCACCGGACATATGCTTCTCCTTTCTTCGATGCGAGCAGTGGGGCCGCGCTCGGCGGCGATCAGGCTCCTCCCCACTTCATGCCCGTGCCACTCAGCCATGTCGCGTTCGCGTCGACCACGTGCGTGCCGCCGTCGACGACGATCTCAGCGCCGGTCATGTACGACGTGTCATCGCTGACCAGGGTCAGGCACGTGCGCGCGATCTCCTCGGGCGACGCGATGCGGCGTAGGGGTGAGTTGGCGGTCATGAGGGAGAAGACACCGTCGAGATCGGTCTTCAGTCCTTCCACGATCGGCGCCATGGAGTGCTCGAGCATCTCGGTGCGCACTCCCCCGGGGCAGATGACGTTGCAGCGAATGCCCGCCGCGCCATAGTCGAGAGCGACCTGCCGGGTAAGATGGTTCAGGCCCGCTTTGGACGCGCAGTAGGCGGGCATGCCCGGCAGACAGCGTATGCCCGCCAGTGACGACACGTTGAGAATCACACCCCCACCGGCCGAAAGCATGTGCGGAAGGGCGGCCTTGATCATGAGGAAGGGCCCCACGAGGTTGGTCTCGACGACGGCACGGAAGATCTCGGGGTCGACATCGGTGACCGTTCCGGCGTTGTCGATGCCGGCATTGTTGATGAGAATGTCCAGACGGCCCGTGAGACCAAGGGCCTTCTGCACCATTGCCTGAGCGTCGTCGTAACTGGTGACGTCGCCCGAGCAGGTGGCGCAACTGCCTGCCGGAAGACAGGCGGCGACCCCATCGAGGGCGGCCTGGCGGCGGCCCGTGATGCAGACCTTGGCGCCTTCAGCCGTGAACAGGGTCGCGAGCGCGGCGCCGATGCCGGCGCCTCCCCCGGTGATCAGTGCGGTCTTGCCTTGCAGCCTCATGCTATCGCTTCTCCTTGCTGGTTCACGGCTGAATCACGACCTTCGCTCTCTGCCCACCCGGAGGCCATCAGCCGCCTTGATCGATCTGACGCTACTCGCGCGTGTGCACGATCGGCGGGCCTGGATCTTGCACTCACTGAATCATATTCGTTTTCGACAAAAAGTCCCCGGCGCGTTCATTCAACGGTCAGCCTTCGACCAGGCCGCCGCCCTCATCTTTGAGGTACCGGCCGCCGCTCACGATCGTGAAATGAAAGATAGGACGGTCGACCCTCTTGAGCACCAACGGGCAGTGCACCATACCGGCCGGCACGAAGATCATGGCGGTGCGATCGATCACGTGCTTGTCGTCTTCGAGCCAGATCTCGATCTCGCCACCCAGATCGTACGGGTCGTCGGGATCGTTGCCGAAGAAGCCGATGATCTCGTCGGTGTCGTGTACGTGCGAACTGCTTTCCAGCGTCTGGGCGGCTTTCAGATACCAGGCGGTGTTCATGTGGAAGGCGCCGTCCACCACGTTCTCGTCGAGCCACAGGATGCGCTTCGCGTACTTCGAATAGGCCTCGGCGATGAGGTTCTTCGATTCCGGAGTCTTGAGCTCCGTAACTATCAATCGGGAAGTGTCAGAATCGCTCAAACCAACTCTCCTATCACGAGGATGTGTGCGCAGCGGAGCTACGACTCCGGCAATCGACTTCCCGGTGGAATCGAGAGGCCGATATCACGTCTCAGTTGAGTGACCGCCGCGTATTCGGCGGTCAGCGTCCTGTCACGCGGCCTCCGGATCCCCAGCCCGACACCTTCGCACCAAGCCCGGCGAGGCCGCCCGGCATGAGCAGCATCACCGCGATGATGATCACTCCCAAGATGACAGGGTGCCAGCCCGTGAAGTACTTGTCTCCGTACCAGGCGATGAAGTAGATGAGCAGCGACCCTATCCATGGTCCGATGATCGTCCCGGTGCCCCCGAGCACGACCATCAGGATGGGCAGGAACAGCCAGTTCTGGGCAAACACGTTCATCGGCATCGGGTGGAGCAGATAGTACGTGTAGATGCTGCCCGCCAGCCCGGCGAGAGACGCCGCGACGGCGAATGCGATGATCTTGTACTTCAGCACGTTGATGCCGTGAGAAGCGGCCGAGACCTCATCCTCCCTGATAGCCTTCAACGCCAGACCTATCCGTGAGTTGGTCATCCAGTACACCACGATCGTCGCGATGATCGCCACGCAAAGAGCGGCGTAGTAGTGAGTGCGCAGATTGAACTCGACGCCCTCGGGCATGACCTTGATGAGCAGCTTGCCTTCGCTGCCGCCCGTGAGGTTTCCGCCGTTCAGGAAGATGACCGAGACGATCATGCCCATGCCCAGTGTGCCGAACGAGAAGTAGTCGCCGCGAAGGCGCGACAGCAAAGGGATGCCGATCATAACGGCAAGAATCGCCGGTGTGATCGCGCTCAGGATGATCAGCACCGGATCGAACCAGTATCCCGTATGAGTGACGCCCCAGAACCACAGCAACGCGGTGGTGAACGCCCCGATGCCGAAGAAGCAGTTCTGACCCAGGCTGATCTGGCCTGTGTAGCCGGCCACGAGATTCCATCCCTGCGCGACGACGCCGTAGATGAACACCGTGAAGAAGAAGATGCCCCACTGGCCGTTGTGAACGTCGTAGTACAGAGGAAGCGTCGCGAAGAACACCACTATGATCACAGCTACGATCAGCCAGGTCATCCTACGAGGGCCGAGTCGGCCCAGGACCCGCTCAAACATGCCTTCCGCCTTGCTCGTGTCGTCGGTCATTGCGCTCGCCTTTTCCATCAGGCCTTCTTTACGATGCCGCGCCTGCCGAACAGGCCTTGTGGCAGGAAGATCAGCACCAGGATGAACACACCGTAGGAGACCGCCTCGATCCAGCTGATGCTGAGGTAGTAGGCGGTAAGGTTCTCGATGATGCCGAGTATGAGACCACCGGCCAGCGCCCCGAAGACGTTGCCGATGCCACCGAGCGACAGGGCGATCAGGGCCTTGATGGCGAAGGTGAACCCGAACTGGTAGTCAAAGGAGTAGACCGTCGACATACCCACGCCGGCGACGCCCGCCAAACCGATGCCCACCGCGAAGCTGACCGCGCATACCCACGCTGAGTTGATGCCCTGAAGGGTGGTCGCCTGCATGTCTTCGGCGGCGGCGCGGACGGCCGTGCCCAGACGCGTCTTCTTCAAGAACAAGAACACCACGAGGGCTGAGACGATCGCCAGGCCCAACAGGGCCAAGCGCAACCATGCCACCCTGATCTCGCCCATCTTGAGAACGGCGCCGCCGTAGGAGATGTCGAGCCCCCTCGGGCTTGCGCCCCAGACCTTGAGGATGGCGTTCTCGATGAGATACATGAGGCCCACCGCTATGAGGAGCGAGACGTTCTTGTCCTCGAGAGCGGCCGCCTTTCGGAACAGCAGGTAGAAGAGACCCAATCCCAGGGCAAACGCGAACGGCACGATTATGAGCAGACATATGTATGGGTCTATGTGCAACTTCACGAAGAGCCAGTACACGAGGAAGGCGAAGAACACGATCATCGTGCCCTGAGCGAGGTAGATGATGCGCATCGTGCCGAAAATGAGGCTGAGTCCAGCCGCCGCGATGCCATACATCGACCCGAGAAGGATGCCGTTGATGCTGACTTGGAGGAGCGTCATACCAACTTGCTCCCGCGCTCGCCGACGTACGCCTTGCGTATGTCGGGGTTGGCCAGCAGCTCCTGCCCCGTGCCGTTCATCACGATATGCCCCGTTTTCATAACGTACGCCTTGTGGCAATTGTTCAAGGCCATGTGGATGTTCTGCTCGACCATGAGAACCGTGGTCCCCTGCTGGTTGAGCGCCACGATCAGTTCGAAGATCCTCCTGGTCAGGATCGGGCTGAGACCAAGAGAGGCCTCATCGATCATGACCATCCTGGGATGCGCCATCACAGCCCGGCCGATGGCGAGCATCTGCTGCTCACCACCGCTCAAAAGACCGGCCTTGCCGTCGGCGCGCTCCTTCAGGATCGGAAACAGGGTGAACACCCGCTCGAGAGACTCGTCGTAGCTGGCCCTCGCCTTGGGCAGGTACGCACCCAAGCGGAGGTTCTCGAGCACTGTGAGCGTCTGGAAGAGCCTGCGGCCCTCGGGCACGAGTACGACGCCCCGGTCGACCCGGTGCTTCGTGCTGAGACGGCCCAGATCCTCACCCTGAAACATGATCTGCCCCTGCGAGGGCTGCAGCAGGCCGGCGATCGCCTTCAACAGGGTCGACTTGCCGGCTCCGTTGGAGCCTACGAGGGCAACGATCGTTCCTTCTTCGACCTCCAACGAGACGTCCAGCAGCGCCTTGACGTCGCCGTACGAAACGCTGAGGTCCTTGACTTCAAGCAGCTGGTTCGCCAAGGTACGCCTCAATCACTTTGGGGTCACACGCCACGTCGTCGGGGCAACCATCAGCAATCTTCGCCCCATAGTCGATCACGGCCACACGATCGCAGAAGTCGAGCACCGCGTCGACACGGTGTTCGATCCAGAGGATGGCGAACTTGCGCTCATCACGTGTGGCCCTGATCACATCGAGCAGGTGGTTGATCTCGGTCGCTGTGAGACCTGCCATGGGCTCGTCGAGCAAGATCAGCGACGGCATCGAAGCCAGCCCCATAGCGATCTCGACCAAGCGCCGATCTGAGAGCGTCAGATGAGCCACCTTGACGTCACGCTTCGGCGACAGCTCGACGAGCTCGAGCGCCTCCAGCGCGCGCTCCTTGGGGCCAGTGGGGTGCCTGCCCCCATAGACGGCGGCCGTCATCACGTTGTCGAAGGCCGACATCTTGAGGAACGCGCGGGTGAGCTGATAGGTGCGCGCGATGCCCGAGTGACAGATCTTGTGTGGCGCGAGACCGGCGATCTCTTTGTCTTTGAACTTGATGCTGCCCCGATCGATCTGATAGATCGAGGTGATCAGGTTGAAGACGGTC
>JAKAHF010000111.1 GCA_021815245.1 Actinomycetes bacterium | reverse complement strand
CCGCTATGGTGCCGCCCGCATCGGCCGCGACCGGCATCGCGCCGTCGCCGGCGGTCGTGATCTTGACGTTGTCGAGCGTCGCTGCGCCCCCCCGGGTGGCGATGACTCCATAGCTGTCACGGCCGGTCGTCTCGATGGTGACACCGGCCAGCGAGATGAGGCTCTCCTGGCCGGAGGCGAAGGCGGCGCCGGCTCCCCGTCCGGTCGTGGTGATGTAATCGCCCGACATGATCACGCTGCCGTCCGTCGCCGCCACTGCCGCGTTCAGACCGTCTGACCTGCCGGCTTCGACGTTGGAGCTATCGCCCGAAGACTCGACCCTGGCGTCGGTGATCGACAACGACGTGCCATCGGTCACCATGATGGCCGAATGGTCGTCCTCGGAGGAGGAATAGGTCTGCCCGTACTCGCTCTCGGTGGACGCACCCGGACCTTCCGCGACCGGCAGGTCGCTTTCGCCGCCCGTGGGCGTGTCGGTAGTCTGCGCGTGCGAAGTCGAAGTGCCGGCCTCGACCGCCTTTTGGCAACCCGTTATCGCGCCGGCGACCGCGACGGCGACGATTGCGACAAGGCAGAGACCGGCGGCCAGTCTCTGCCACCGGATCTCTTGCATGACTCGCATGACCGCTCCTTGGGCGAAAAGGTCGCGCAAGAGGTTACCCCAACGCGCCCGAATCGCCCGCACCAGCCGGGGGTGAGGCGATGTGCTATCGTCGCAGCAGCCCATCGCGAGGAGTGAACCATGCCAGATATACCCGGCCTCGACCCTGCTTCCCTAACCCCACACTGCGCTCAGAATCGTGATAGCTGGAACTCCGATAGCGACGCCTATCAGACCGACCACGGTCCGCAGCTTGCCGCCTCGGGCGGTCTTGCTTGGGGGGTCTGGCAGATGCCCGAGTCGAGCCTGCAGGTTCTGGGCGATGTCAAAGACAAAGACATCTTGGAGTTTGGTTGTGGTGGCGCCCAGTGGTCCATCGCGTTGTCGAAGAAGGGGGCGCGTGTGGTCGGGCTCGATCTGTCCGAGCGCCAGCTGGAGCACGCCCGCCGTCTCATGCTCGAGGCCGATGTGGACTTTCCGCTCGTGCACGCGAGCGCGGAGCAGGTGCCGCTCCCCGATTCCAGCTTCGACATCGTCTTCTGCGACTACGGAGCCATGACCTTCGCCGATCCCTACGCCACGGTGCCCGAGGTGGCTCGTCTGTTGCGTCCGGGCGGTCTCTTCGCCTTCAGCAGCACCACTCCCATCATCGAGATGTGCTATCCCGACGACGGTGAACACGCCGGCGACCAGCTTCTTCTCGACTATTTCGGCATGTGGTCGCTGGCCTACGACGACTACACCGAGTTCCAGCTGCCTTACGGCGCCTGGATCAGGCTGTTTCGGGCCCACGGCTTCATCATCGAGGACCTCATAGAGCTGCGGCCCACGCCCGACGCGAAGAGCTCCTATCGTGATGATTCAGACCGGGACTGGTACCGGCGCTGGCCGGGGGAACAAATCTGGAAGGTGCGCAAGGAAGGGTAGGCTCCGGCTGGCCGTGAGTGCGGCCGGGCGGCCGCGCCCGCCGCGCTCGCAAACTGTCGCGCCACTCAGCGGCTTCGCTCACGCTCGCCGCGCGCGCCAGACGCTCGCTCGACAGGCACGACCACCCGGCCGAACCTTATAGCCAGCCAATGCCCACCCCTCGCTTCGCTTTGGGGGTCGGTCAGCTACCGCTGGGTCTCATCTGTGGGGAGCCGTTCGGTCACTCGCTCGGCTGGTGTTCTTTCCCAAATTGCGGCATTCGCCGCCTAACTCCCCGTCCGAGCCGTTGACTTCGGGGGGGGGTCTCGTGGTCGAATTGCGAGCCAGGTGCCCAAGCCTGCTGGGGAAGCTTCTTTGGGGGGGTCACGTGACTGTCTTGTCGCGGTTTCGCCGACTCTCTGCGCTTCCTGCCGTGCTTGCACGGCACTGCCGCTCTGGTCTGCGGCAACGATGAGAACGCGGACAATTCGCCCGAGGGGAGACGGAATGCGCGGAACGAAACTGCAGACGTCACGGGGTCACATGTCATGGTTGCGTCGAGCGCTCGCGGTTCTCATCGCGGGTTGCGCATCACTGCTTCTCTTCGCCGCTCCGGTCTTCGCGGACGCGATCATCGTCGACGCCGCGCCTTTCAGCTGGGATGGGAGTTTTCCTCATCTATGTCCGCACGGCGCCACCGAGGGAATGTGGGGACCCATCCGCGATCAGGACCCGGGCACGTCTGGAACCCAGATCGCCGTGGTCACGACTCAGCCGATTGACTGGTTGGAGTACCACTGGACCGATTGCGAGGGCATCGAACACGTGAGCGCTGGGCAGGTGGTCGGGCCCACGTATGGCTCGGGATTGCCGCAGGTCATAACGGTGTCCAGCTACTCGAACTACTGGCCCCGGGTGAGACCCCACAGCCGCGACCCTCTGGAAGCCTATGAGGAGTTTCACACCGGGCACTGGGTCTTCCACTATGTGGGTGGAGGCACTAGAGAGCCGAAGACTCTGCCCCCGTTCATACTTATGCCCACCACCTACAGCGACCCGGTCGAACTCCAGTCGGGCGCCTGGGTGGGGGCGACCACCGACCTTTCCATGCCCGGCATCGGGCTGCCTCTGGTCTTCTCTCGCTCCTACAACTCCGACTATGCAGAGCAAACGGGGCCCCTCGGCTACGGCTGGACTCATGCCTATGCTTCCCGCCCCCAGATCCTTTCGACAGGCGTCATCTACGCCGTTTCCACGTCGGGGAAGGCCGTTCCATATACGTCATCGACCGGAACGGGCACCTACACGCCGCCGGCCGGCGTGTCCGACACCCTCTCCAAGTTGGCCTCCGGCTCCTACACGCTCACAACCAAGGCCGGGACGGTCTACGCCTACTCGAGCACGGGCCTGCTTACCGGCATCACCGACCGCTACGGCAACGCGACGACTCTCACCTACGCAGGTGGAGCGCTTGACTCGGTCGCCGACGCATCGGGTCGCAGCCTCGTCCTCACCTACGCCAGCGGGCGCATCACGCTCGTCGAGGCCAAAGCGGGCGGCGTGACTCAGCAGAGTGTGAGTTTCACCACGTGTGCCACTATGGCCGTACCGATCACAAAGCCACACAGTGGGCGAGGGGCCTCGACCAGGACTGGTGGGCCGTGTCGAGGCGGAAGCTTCCCCGGGTTCGGTGAGCGTCCTTCGGAGGTTCGGAGATCCGAGCAGCTGTCACGTCGCATTCCCCAGTAGGGAGGAAGCAGATGGCAAGAACAAACGGCGCAATCGCGGCGCTCTTCCGACGAAGGATGGACGAACTGGGGCTGGACATGGAAGAGGTCGACGCTCGTGCGCAAGTGGGCACAGCTCTGGACGATCTCGTGGAAAGCGCCGATGACACGGAGTTCCACCAGGTTTGGGGTCTCCGGATCATCAAGCGAGTTACTGACGCCCTTGAACTCAAGCTCCTCAACGTGCTCGAACTGAAATGCGTCTTCTGCGCGAAGGATCTGGAGCGGTGGCGCGATCTGGCCAGCCTTCCCCGCAACGAGATCATCAGGCACAGGCGGGAAGAACTGGGTCTCTCGAAGCTGGATCTTCTCACCAAGCTCGGATGGATGCAGTGGTATGTCGAGACCGCCAGACCTGATCGTCCCTGGGTCGAGGACATCATGAGGGACTATCGGGCGATGGAGGATAGCCCTGACTCGATCGAAGAGCTCAGCGTCGACGACGTGATGCATGTGGCTCAGGGCATAGAGGTTCCACCCCAACTTCTCCTCGGCGTGAGTTGCGATCGGTGCACCCGGGAGGAAGGAGCTTCACAACCCTCGAGCGACTGAGTAGAAGGGCTGGACGCGCAGCGCGCCAGCGGCTCTCGGACCACGCAGCGTCCGAGAGTGATGATACAGAATAGTGATCTCTGGAAGGTCAAGAGGGTTGTTGCCGCCCTCGAATTGAGTCTCCTGGAGCTGCTCGAACTGAAGTGCGTCTTCTGCGTGAACGACCTGGAACAATGGCGCGACCTGGCTGGACTTCCCCGCAACGAGATCACTAGAAGTAGACGAGAGGAACTCGCTCTCTCGCAGGAGGATCTTCTGGCGAAGATTGGATGGACGGAACGGTTTGCCAAGTACAGCGGCCCTGACTATCCGAACAGCGAATGGGTGGTGAGCACCATGAGGCGACACAGGACAATGGAGGACCGCCCGGATTCTATTGAAGAGTTCACGCTCGATGAAGTGATGCAGGTCGCCGCAGGCGTCGAAATACCGGCCGAACTTCTTCTCGGCGTGAGGTACCCTCAATGCGACGTGAAGGGACCCACGGTCTCTGAGTGACGGTTAGGGGCAGCATTGTCGCGGAAACCACTCCGGGTTTGGTGAACACCGTTCGGAGGTTGCGTAGGCAGCGGAGCCGAACAAGGTGCCACGGTGCGTTCCATGGCCGGGGGGAAGCAGATGGCAAGAAGCAGCGGCGAGGTCGCCGCCATGTTCCGGCGAAGGATGGTTGAGCTGGGCCTCAACGTCGAGGACGTGGAGGATCGTGCGCAAGTAGGCACAGATACGGACCACCTCGTACAGAGCGCGGACGATTTCGAGTTCTACAGAGGACGGGATCTTTGGATCATCAAGCGGGTCGTCGATGCCCTCGAACTGAATCTGCTGGACGTTCTTGGACTGGAGTGCGTCTTCTGCGCGAAGGACTTGGAACCGTGGCGCGAGTTGGCCAGCCTTCCCCGCAACGAGATCATCAGGAGCCGACGGGAAGAACTGGGCCTCTCTAGGGATGATCTGTTCGCGAAACTCGGGTGGACGCAATGGTATGCCGAACACAGTAGAGCTGATGCTCGCGACCCGGAATGGGCGGAGAGAGTGATGGCGGAGCACAAGGCCATAGAGGACAACCCGGACTTCATCGAGCAGATCACGATCGATGGAGTGATGAATGTGGCTGAGGTCCTCGAGGTGCCACCCCAGCTTCTCCTCGGAGTGAGATGCGCTCGGTGTGGCCAAGAGGAAGGACCTTCACGGTCCTTGGGCGACTAGCGATGCCCCATAACCGGTGAGCGTGTGGGCGCGCGTCTGCGCGCCCACCGGTCTATACTCGGACCTCCCGTCGCAGCTACTTCGGCAGCTTGCGCACCCACCGCCAAATGGCCGCGGCGCCGCCAACCACGATTCCGGCCAAGATGAGGTAGACACTCTTCTTCGACGTGCCGCTCTTGGCAGCCTCGGTGTCGTCCCCTGCCCTGAAGCCCATGTGTGTCCCCCTTGTGGTCGCGCTTACCCTTCGCTGTTTGCCGGCGTGGTCACCAGCTCTAGTTCCGTCACGAGTTCGTCGAGGAACAAGCCCACGTCGGTCACGATGCCTATCGTCTGGAAACTGCCGCGGTCGGACAGCTTGGTCACGACCGCCGGGTTGATGTCGACGCAAACGGTGGCCACCGAGGCGGGGAGCAGGTTGCCTGTCGCGATGCTGTGGAGCATCGTGCAGAGCATGAGGCAGAACCCCGCGCCGCGCACGTGCTCGCGCATGAGTTGCTGGGCTTCTACCGCGTCGGTCACCACGTCGGGCAGGGGTCCGTCGTCACGGATCGACCCGGCCAGAATGTACGGCACCTTGTGGCGGACGATCTCGTAGAAGAGACCCGAGGTCAGCACCTCCTGCTCGACCGCTTCGCGTATGCCGCCGCAGGCCCTGATGCGGTTGATCGCCCGCAGGTGGTGCTCGTGGCCTCCCTCGACCGACTCACCCTCCGATAGGTTGATGCCCAACGAAGTGTTGTAGAAAGCCGATTCGATGTCGTGCGTGGCCACCGCGTTGCCGCCGAAGACCACGTCGACCCACCCGTCGGCGACCAAGCGGGCGAATGCGGGAGCGGCGCCGGTGTGCACGATGGCCGGACCCAGTACGGCGATGATCTTCTTGCCCTGCCGCCGCGACTCATGCATGAGGCGGGCGACTTTGGCCACGACCAAGCGCTTCGGTTTCTCCGACGACACCGCCGAGCCCATGAACTCGAAGGCCCTCGAGGCGCGGTCGCGACCCAGCGGGACCGCCCTGATGCCGTGCACACCCACTACGATGAGGTCGCCCTTCTTGACCTGGATCAGCGGGACGGTAGCGGCGGTGCCGGCCTCTCTGTCGATCACGATTCCGCAGTCCATTTCCGGGAATTGCACGGCAATCCAGTGTCCGTCGAAACGGACGAACGTCTCGAGATTGGTCGTCGAATAGAAGTCGGGAGGAAAGACCCCGTCGCGGGGAGCGGGCTCCAGCTTGGCGTCGTTCTGCTCGACGAGCTCCACGCCGTGTTGCTGAAGCAGATGGAGGATGGCTTGGAGTTGGTCGTCGCTCGGTGCGCTGACGCGCAGGAGCGCGAGCGACTGGTCGTCCTTCTCGCGGCCCATGCGAAAACGCAGGATGCGGTACTCACCGCCGTTGTCGAGAATGTCGTCGAGAACACGAGGCAGAAGCAGTGAGTCGATGATGTGCCCCTCGAGCCTGATGTCCTCATAGGTATTCATGCACTGATTCTAGCGGTTTATGCACACTCAAGTCGGACCCCTTCGCCGCCGATAACCGCTGGTAGAACGCGGATTGACGCGTCTTCCTTTGGATTCATACGGGAGGCCTCTTTGTCGCTACGTCGCAGGACCTACACGCTGGTAGGTGTCACCCTTCTGGTGGCGGCTGTCGCCATATTCGCCGTGTCGCAGGCCGTCTTTGCGAAAGATGGCGGATGGACTGAGAGCGTTCTCTACTTCACACTTCTTCTCATCGGGCTCATCCTCGCCCTGGGCCTGTCGCTGTGCCTCATCCTCGACCATGCCCTATTCCGCAGGCTCGCCAACCTGACCTCTCAGGTTCATCCCGCGGTTCCCGGCTCTGAGGTCACTCATATCTCGGTGGGCCGCACCGACGAGCTGTCGGCACTCGCCGAGAAGATCAATGCCAGCTTCGCCGAGCTCGAGAACACCCGCACACAGCAAGAGCAGCAGGCTCAGAGCTTGGCCGAGGCTCTCGAGGAATTGCAGGA
>JAKAHF010000110.1 GCA_021815245.1 Actinomycetes bacterium | reverse complement strand
TAGCTCTGCGCATCCATGAAGACCACTTGGTCGCCATCTTCATAGAGGTACTGCATCGGCCGCTCTTCGGTGCGGAGTTGATCGAACTTCTCCTCCGGCCGGAAGGTCTTCTCGATGAGGGCACCCGTGGTCATATTGCGCAGTTTGGTCCGCATGAATGCGCCGCCCTTGCCGGGCTTCACATGCTGATACTCGGCGATCCGATACATATCCCCTTCGTACCTGATCGTCATGCCAACCTTGAACTGATTTGTTGAGATCACGCGTCCAGCCTCCAGAAAACAACAACACTGTGGACGATTGTATGCCGCCTTGCGCGACGCTGCATTTTACTACACCTGCCTATCATACGCGGCATCATCTCGCCCTACCTGCCTTTGCCGGCAACCAGATCGACGAGGCGCCTCACTGCTTCGACGTAGCCGTCTGGGCCTTTGCCGCTGATCGTGAAGCTAACGGCAGGCGACACCACCGACACGCGCCTCCAGTCCTCCCGCGACGAGATGTCTGAGAGATGAACCTCCGCGACAGGGCAGTTCACCAATTCGAGAGCGTCTCGAATGGCATAACTGTAATGCGTCCACGCGCCCGGGTTCACAAGCAGAGCCCCTTCGTTCCGAAACGCGTGTATCCAGTCGATGTACATGCCCTCGTGGTTGGTCTGCAGGCAGCTACACTCCCAGCCGAGGCCTGCAGCCTCCCCGCTCACGCGTTGTTCCAACTCGGGTAGTGTGATGGTGCCATAGTGCTCGACCGGGCGTTGCCCGAGCAGGTTGAGGTTCGGGCCATGGAGCACGATCAATCGCTTGGCGACATCTGTCATTGCCTTATCGCCTCCATGCATCTGACGAGCAGCTGTGGTGATACGTCGATGCCCCACACGGGATCACCCGGCGCACGTAAACCGACGAATCCCGACGAGCCGGCGCGAACCTTCTTGTCGCGCCCGGTGGCACCGATAACCGCTTCGGCCGACTCGATCGGCCACGACGTCGGCAGGCCCAACGCTTCACACACCCGGCGCACGCGCTCCCGCACCGATCGATCGAGCCCGAGCACCTCTTCGCTCACGGCGAGTGCAACCTGAAGACCCAGGGCAACGGCGACTCCGTGGCTCATCTGTCCGTACCCTTCGGTCACCTCTAACGCATGCCCCACGGTATGACCCAGGTTCAGAATAGCCCGCACACCGCCTTCTCGCTCGTCTTGCTGCACCACGCGGGCCTTGAAATCCACCGATTCCTTCACGATCGCGGCCGACGTCGCCAGGTCGCGCCGCAGAAGTCCCGGCACGGCGTTCTCCAGCCTGTCGAGAGCTTCCGATGATATGAGCAATACATGTTTCACGACCTCACCCAGGCCTCCTTTGAAATCCTCATCTCGAAGGGTGGTCAGGGTGACCGGATCGGCAACGACCAGGTCTGGCTGGTAGAACGCTCCGACCAGATTCTTCCCGGCCGTGAGATCTATCGCGGTCTTGCCCCCGATGCTCGAATCGACCTGGGCGAGGAGAGTAGTCGGCACCTGCCACAGCTCGACTCCCCGTTGATAGGTGGCCGCCGTGAAGCCGGCGAGGTCGCCGACCACACCGCCGCCGAACGCCACCACCACGTCATCGCGTCGAGCCCCGCGGTCGGCCAGCCAACCCCAACATTCCGCAAG
This sequence comes from Actinomycetes bacterium, assembly GCA_021815245.1. The sequence goes on along the minus strand of JAKAHF010000110.1, from coordinate 5,397 downwards.
CATCGCGGGGCTCTTGCTGGCCTCGCCCGGTTCTATGGCCAGCGCCTGCTCGGCGGGAACACCGGCGAGATCCAGGAATCGTTCGCCCCACGCGGCCATGACAGTACGGTCGCTGATGACATACACCCTGCGACCGGCCTCTCTGACCTGCCTTGCACGCTCTCCGATAATCCGGAGCGATCCGGCGCCGCCCACGACCAGCGACGTTCGTTCCGTAGCGATGAGCCGCCGGCCCCAGAGGGTTTGCCACGCCCCGCCGGCAGCCGCCACAAGCCGCGACAGTCCAAGGCTCAATGACTCGACATCTTGCCCCTCCACGGGCCACACTACCGACGCGCAGTCCTCGTAGATCCTCCGGCGTCGAGCCAGCAGAGCACCAAAGGCCTCCTCATCGGTTGCCAGGGGCCGCCCACTCCCCCTGGCCCGTTGCCAGGCCGACTCAGCATCGATCTCCAAATAGACAACGCCCCCAAGGGCCTTCAGCCGGGTGCGGGCCCGAGCGCTTTCAAGAGTGCCACCGCCCAGCGCTAGTACGAGACCCTGGTCCTCTCGGCGAGCCGCGAGTACTTGCTCGAGCACGTCGCACTCACGCTCACGAAAGGCTGCTTCACCGAGACGAGCAAAGAACTCCGCGATCGTCGAGTCCTCGGACGCGACAAAGGCCTCGTCAAGATCGATGAAATCCCAGCCGAGGTGACCTGCGACCAGCGTTCCCACCGACGATTTCCCGCAACCCATGAACCCCGCAAGCGCTAGGAGCGGTGCCACAATCCCCTGCTTTCCAAGCGGGCCTCGTACGCTCTCAGCGAGGCAAGGAAGTCTGCAAGCGAGTCGCCCCCGAATTTCTCCAGATAGAACGAGCAGAGTACGAGCGCGACCATGGCTTCGCCGACCACTCTCGCAGCCGGCACCGCGCATACATCACTTCTCTCGACGTGCGCACTTGTCGGGTCGAGTTCAGGCAGTAGCACCGAGTGGAGCGGGGTGGTCAGCGTCGGAATCGGCTTCATAGATGCGCGGACGATGATCGGCATGCCATTGGTCATGCCACCCTCGAGTCCGCCCGCGTAGTTCGTAGCCCGCGTTATCCAGCGCCCCTCGTCGCCACTCGCGACCATGATCTCATCGTGCACCTGAGAGCCCGGCCTTCGCGTTCCGGCGAAGGCGTGCCCGATCTCCACACCCTTGATAGCCGGAATGCTGCCGACAGCCCCAAGTATCCGACCATCGAGCCGGCTGTCGAACCGATCGTAACCCCCTACCCCGGGGCACATTCCCCACGCCCAGACCTCGAAGACGCCCCCTAGGGACTCTCCCGCAGCCTTCGCGTCATCGATCGCGCGGCGCATGGCCTCGGAGGCACCGGGGTCGTCACATCCGACTGTGGACTCTTCCACAGCCTGCCAATCCACGCTTGACGCGTCGGTCGGATCAGACGAGTCTCGGGATTCCACAGCCCCTATGCTCACCACTCGACCGTGCACCGAGACTCCGGCTTCTTCGAGCAGCCTCCGGCAGACCGCTCCACCTGCCACGCGGCCAACCGTCTCTCGCGCGCTTGCGCGTTCGAGCACATTGCGGGCCTCGTCGAAGTCGTACTTCGCTACGCCGCCAAGATCGGCGTGCCCGGGCCTCGGCACTTTGACCTCTCGAAGGTCTGCCGACGATCGCGCTCCGTCTGACAGAGGCGCCGGCGACATCGCGGTCGACCAGTTCGCGAAGTCGGTGTTCTCGACGACGATGCAGATAGGGGAGCCGAGTGTACGGCCATGCCTCACACCCGAAAGGATGCTGCAGTGGTCACGTTCGATGCTCATCCGCCCGCCTCGACCGTATCCTCCCTGCCTGCGAACAAGCTGGTGATCGATGTACTCCACGTCGACAGGCAGCCCAGCGGGGATCCCCTCGATGATGCAGGTTTCGCCGGGACCGTGGGATTCTCCAGAGGTAGTCATGCGTAACGTCGTCAACGACTCCTCCTTGTAGAGACGGCGCCAGGGGCGCCGTCAAGGTAGCACATATGTGGTGGAAAGGACCGGCTACTGGTAGACCAGCTGGCCCACACTGAGAACGAGCGTCTCGCTGCCCTGCACCAAGGTCACGACCTTGCTCGACGTGTTGATGTCGACGACCTTGATCTGACCCCAGCTTGTCGAGACGACGTCCCCCACGCGCCTATCCCTGTAGACACTGCCATCAACCTGGAAGGTCACGGCTCCCGCACCGCCCACCTGCGCGATCGAAAGGACCTTCAGCGTGTGGACGTGAGGTGCTGTCGTGGAGGTCGTGCTGGGGGGTTCGGTCGAGCCCGGGGTCACGGTAGTGCCGGTTCCGCCGGGCGATGTTGTGCCCGGGGTTGACGGGGTTGTCGGCTTGACGATCGTCGTGACCGTGCCGCCTGTCGACCCGCCCGCCGTAGTCGGCGTGCTGCCGCCGGTGGTGGTCACGGTGAGGTCGGTCGGCTGCACAGCCTGCGCTTGCGGTATGAACGGATCCTTGCTCCTGAAGGTCGACAGTTCGTCGTCTGAAGACGGCGGTGTCTCATCCGGCAGAGTGTCTCTCACCGTGGGAAGAACTCCACCGCCGATAGTCGTTGCGGGGTTCTCTGAACCATTCGAATCTCCACCCCCGAAGCAACCGACGGTGCCGACGGTCAGCGCCAGAATGAGCAGGCATGCGACGATCATAGAGCGATACGGTAGCGATTTCATCACTTCTCCCTTGCTGCCCTACTGCGCACCAGTCGCCGATGACCCACCACTCGATCCCGCTGCGCCGGCGGCCGGAGCGGCCTCAGTAGCCGAACCGCCGGTACCGCCTGGTGGGACTATGAACGCTAGCAGGCTAAGGCTTACGTCGAGATCGGGGCTGACCGACGAAGCCATGGCCTGGTTGGCATTCGCCAACCCAAGGCTCATTGTCTTGACAGCCAATAGACGGCCGGGGCCGGCAACCATTTGTTCCGCTCTGTATACAAAGTCGCTAAGGTCGAAGAACGTGCCTGTGAACATGAGATCCAGCGGCACGATCATGAATTCGACGCCTTCTACCTCGGTAGGTTCCCCGGGAGTGATAGAAATGAAGTCGATGCCCGACTGGTCAGCAAGATCTTGGATCTGCAGCAGCAGGCTGGGCAGTTCGTCGGAAGCCGGCATCATCTTGGCCAGTTCCAGCAGACGCGCTTGATTGCGTTTGCCCTCCGCCTTCGTCGTGTTGGCTTGCTGAAGCACGCTGTTTGCCTCCAGAAGCAGCTTGTGCTGCTGATCCATCGATTTCTCAGTCTCGGCGATGTCCGCCCGGATAGGGCTGAGCACGAAGAACCAGACAACGACCGCGAATACGACGAGGCCCAGGCTCATAAGGATCATGCGGATCTTGCGACTCACAGGCCCTCCACCTCCACCTTGCTCATGGGGAGCGTCGTGTCTTCGGCCTGTGTGTTGCTGACTGTGGCGTGAACCGAGAAGCCCTTCACTTCCACTTCCTCATTGACCGGCCCGGTCGGTTCACCGGCAGACTCGAGTGTGATGTCCGCAAGCGCGGGCACAAGCTGGAGCCTCACCAGCAACTGAGCCACGTCCTCGAACGAATACGTGTTGCCCGATAGCATGAACTCGCCCGTCTCTGTGTCTCCACCCAGAGTGCCGGGATCGAGTGTCGTCAGATCCATGGTGGAGAACCACACATTGTCCGGAACCACGAGGCTCAGCTTGTCGAGGATCTCTGATACGAGCGTACGGCCGACATAGGCGCTCGTGACGATGGCCTCGGCACTCTGCGCCGCCGCCGCTATCTGGCCGTACTTGGACAAGGCCTGGACCTGCGATTGGACCTTCACGTAGTCCTGCTGGAGGGTCTTCAGTTCGTCTTTGCGGTCGTTCAGCGTGCCTGAGAACGTATAGTACGCGAGACCGAGGCCGGCTAGAACGATGACAGCGGCAGCAACGAACCCGAGCATCGCGTAGTTCGTAGACGTACGCGCCCTTTCTGACTGAGGAACAAGGTTGATGCGTCGCGCCATGTCAGTCTTCCTCCGGCAGAGCCAGACCCACCGCTACGCTGAGATACGGAGCCATGAACGCCAAATCGGCGTCAGAGAGGCTCGACGCGTTTTCGCCTATCAGCGTCATCGGATTGCCGATACTCACCGGCATGCTGAGAGACTCGGACAGCATGCTGTCCAGGTTGCGAACCAACGCACCTCTGCCGCTGAGGATCACTTCGGTGACCGGCATGTTGAGCTCCTGGCCTTGGAAGTAGTGCAAGGAGCGGCGTATCTCGTCACCCAGTTCGTACGCCACTTCACCGAGCTTCTGCTGGGTCTGGGCGACGATCTCTTCCGAGTATACGTCGTCTCCTGGAGCTTCCTTGCCTGTGAGGCCGATTCGCTGAACCAGGATGTTCGCATCCTCGGGCGGGATGCCCAACTGGTCGCTGAGCACCCTGGCGAACCGGTCGCTGGAGAAGTTGATCACGCGCGTGAACTTCAGCACATTGTCGACTGCCACGACCAGCGTCGACACCGACGACGAGATGTCGGCGATGGCCCTACAAACGCCATTGTGCGGCCCCTCCGCGAGGAACGGCGCCGGCGGGATCAGTGCTCTTACCAGTGCCATGCTGCACACGTCGATACCCGACAGTTTCAGGCCGGCTTGACGGACGGCTGCCGTGTACATGGCGATCATGGCCTTCTGAGCAGCGACGAGCACTACCTGCTGCCGCGAGGCGCCCTCGGCGTTGGCGTACCGGCCGATGACCTGAAAATCGAGAACCACTTCATCGATCGGGATGGGGATGTAGTCCTGAGCCTGAAACTCGATGGCGCCGCGCAACTCGTCCTCGGTCATTTCAGGCATGTCTATGTTGCGCACGATGACCTTTTGATTGCTGACGGCCAGTTCGACCGCGCGTCCGCGCAGTTTGTGCTGATTCGCGAAGGCCTTGAGCTCACGAGCCAAGAGATCGGAGTCAACGATCTCGCCGTCGACCACGAGACCCTCACTCAAGGGCCACTCATAGCACCCCTTGAGCTTCAGCTTGCCGCTCGTGCCCGCGAGTTCGAGGGCGACCAGGCTGGAGCCGCCTATATCGAGAGCAACCTGTCCCGACGGGAAAAGCCCTAGAGCCACTCATTCACCTCGTTCCAGCTCCGCCGTACGGGGTCGAATCCATTTCAAACCCCCCTACTGAAAGAGTATCGACCGCCCTCGCGCTCAACTGTAGCACGGCATGGCGGGTCCTTTTCTAATTCAAGGTCGAGCCCGATTCCCCTTTTAGCTGTAAATGCGGGTGTACGCTTCGATCAACAGCTGCCCGACGAATAGCCCGACGACCGCACCGATGGCCAAGAAGGGTCCGAAGGGGACTTTGGTCTTGCGCGTCGCCCTTTGTGAC
>JAKAHF010000109.1 GCA_021815245.1 Actinomycetes bacterium | reverse complement strand
CATCATATTCCGAAACACGCTGGTGAGCTGTTCTTCGCTTGACGCTCCTCGCTCGTCCCTATACAGTCTTGAAGTCGCTTCTCTGGGCTCCGTATCCAAGTGGGTCGTTCTCGCCTCGGAGAGCCTGTAGCGTGAGCGCTAGCTTCCAGTTCGCTCTTCGTCCTATCTCAGAAGTGGCACGTGGTAGAGAAACAGGAGATGCCGGATGCACAATACACTCAGGTTTGTTTCTGGCAATGAGTTCAAGCTGAAGGAAGCTGCCCAAATCCTCGAAGCCGCGGGCATTACCGTTGTCAGTCTGCAGATCCCAATAAGCGAACTCCAAGTTCGAGATACCGATCAGCTAGTGAAGGATAAGACGCTGAAGGCTTTTCGCCGGGTTGGTCGGCCTCTCTTTGTCGAGCATACCGGTCTCTATCTCGCGCATCTCTCAGGTCTCCCCGGCGGACTCACCCAGATCTTCTGGGACACCCTTCAAGCGGAACGCTTCGCTGAGATGTTCGGCCGCACAAATGACCCAACGGCGGTCGCCAAGACGGTGATTGGGTACACCGATGGAAGGCAGTTCAAGTCGTTCGAGGGCGAGATCTCTGGGAAGATCGCCAGTGAACCTCGTGGACCCGCCGATTTCCAGTGGGATTGCGTCTTCATCCCGGAGGGCCACAACAAGACCTTTGCGGAACTCGGTACTGACATCAAGAACCGAATCTCAATGCGCCGCATCGCGCTGGATCGGTTTGTGAGCTTCCTAGAGGGGAAGGAGGTCTAGATGCCCATTGACCAGTTGGCTCGGTTGATACGAGATCGACGAGCACTTCTCTTTGCTGGCGCAGGCGTGTCCATGAATCTCGGCCTGCCATCGTTCTCCAAACTTATAGACAAGCTGGCTAGTGACCTTGGGTATGCGCCCGAAATCTTCTCAACGCACGGCGACTATCTTGAGTTGGCGGAATACTACGCATTGGAGAAAGGATCACTCGGGCCTCTTCGCAGTTGGATGGACAGAACCTGGCATGAGGGAATCGACATCTCCAAGTCGAAAGTTCACGACTGTATTGTCCGTCTGGACTTTCCGCTCATCTACACAACCAACTATGATTCTTGGCTAGAGCGGGCATACGAATTCCATGGCAAGAAATACAAGAAGGTATCCAAGGCGTCAGATTTTGTATTGTCATCAGACAGTGTTACTCAAATAGTGAAGTTCCATGGTGATTTCGACGATGACCAGAGTCTCGTATTGACAGAGTCACAGTACTTTGAACGTCTAGGGTTTGAATCTCCGCTTGATATTAGACTGCGCTCGGACTTGCTTAGCCGTGCAGTACTGTTCATTGGATACAGTCTATCTGACATTAACATGAGATACATGATCTACAAGATGACGAAGCTGTGGGATGGCGCAGGCAGCAGCGCTGCCCGACCGGGTTGGTTCATGTTTCTTACAAGACCCAATCCGGTCCATGAGCGGGTGCTTGAGGCGCGCGGTGTCAAAGCGATTGTTTCAGAGAGCGATGATCCGTCCGCGGGGACGGAGCACTTCCTCTCCACTCTCTTGGATCGAGTCGAGAATGCAGTCTCATGACTATGTCCCACGGCCTGAATTCATGGCTGAGGCGATCATTGAGGCCCAGAAGGCACAAGCCGCGGGGGACTATGCTATTGGTGCGGTTGTGGTCCGAGCCGGCAAGGTTCTTGCCTCGTCCGGAAATCGGGTGAAACTCGACAACGATCCCACCCAGCACGCAGAGATTGCAGCAATCCGCATGGCATGCGCCGCTGCTGGAAGCAGGCACATCGAAGGCAGCATTCTCTACACAACGGCGGAACCATGCCCAATGTGTGCCGCTGCGGCGATCTGGGCTCGGATGGCAGGAATCGTGTCGGGGAGCACTATCGGCGATATGACCCTTTTCAGAACAATGACTGGTGACCCAGATTGGACATGGCGCACTGTAGAAGTGGGCGCGCGTCAGGTTCTGGGGTCGGGCGAGCCGAGGCTCTTTCTAATCGAGGGATTCATGAGGCAGGAGTGCTGCCGTCTGTTTCACATTGGCACGTCTCCAGTCGAAAGCCCATTTCACCTGGATTGAGAGGAATCCGGGAACCATACGCCACGAATCAGGACTTGGGATTGTCGGGTTGCTGGCGATGGGATCATCGACAAGATTCTCTTGCGGCTGGACATCATCTACATCCAGGCCAAGCTCTGGGAGGCCACTGTCGGGCAGCCCGAGGTGCAGAAGTTCGCTGGAGCGCTCCAGGGACAGCGGGCCAAGAATGGGATCATGATCACCACCTCGTGCTTCTCTGCCGAGGCGCGCGACTACGTCGGCAAGATCGACAACAAGATCGCCCTCATCGACGGCCAGAAACTCGCGGAACTGATGATCGACCACAATCTTGGGGTCAGTCCGATGGCGGCCTACGAAGTGAAGCGGATCGACGCCGACTACTTCACGGAGTAGACCAGTGACCGAAATCCATCGCACGATCCAGGCCTATTGGGCCGACTCCCGAGGCGAGCATCACCGGTACCTCTCCTGGGAGCACTGCTACGAGTACTTCCAGGCACAGGGTCAGTCAAGCATCCTGCGCGACCGCGACACGGCCGCACTCCATCTTGGGTTCTACCTCGCCAGTTGGGGCATGTATCGTGGGTCGAGCTTCCTCCTGCAGCGCGACTTCAAGGTCCATGGGCATGTGATCGACGTCCTTGCCGATTCGGCGTGCGTCTCGCTCTGGAGTCGGGACTTGGGCGCGTCGCCGGACGATGCTCAGTTCGCTCCGGTGGTGATGGACCTTGTCTCCGCCATCCGCGAAGCTTACCGACCCTACGTGCCCGTCACCGGCACAGCCCAGCCGACCGATACACTGGTGACCAAGATCATTCTCGGGACGCTCGGTGTCGTGCCGGCCTGCGATCGCTTCTTCATCGACGGGCTCAAAGTAGCCGGCCTCAAGTACTCGTACGTGAACGAGGTCTTCCTCGGCCGCATGGTCGCCTTCTGCCAGGAGCACCTGGGCGAGCTGCGGGCGGAGCAGGCGGCGATCAGCGCTCGCGCTGACGTGCGCTATCCCTTGATGAAGCTCGTGGATATGTACTTCTGGCAGCTTGGATTTGAAGGCGACGCCGAAGGACCGGGGTGATGGTGTCATGACACGCCGTGGCCGCAGCCAGCAGTCGGGCAAGAATGGGGGGGAGCATCCCGCTCTGGGACGCTGAATCCATCCAAAAGATGGATTGTCCTTCTCGATCACGCGCTCCAGACTGGTCACAGGACCAGGACCAACACGCAGGCGCACCTTCTGTTACCATAAAAATGGTTGGTTCATGCCAATAATGAGGTAAGGGTGCTGTCGTTGCTCGTGACATCCGCGGCGCGCCGCAAGTTGCTCGTCAGGTTCTTGACGCATCCTGGTGAGAGGTTCTACCTCTCCCAGCTCATCCGCGACCTGGAGATCACATCGTCGGCGGCTCAGAAAGAACTCGCGAGTCTCACGAAGAGCGGATTGCTCTCTACCGAGCGTGAAGGGAATCTCCGCTTCTACAGCGTCAACATAGCGCATCCGCTCTACCGTGAGCTGAAGAGCATCGTCTACAAGACCGAGGGGCTCGGCGACGTGCTCTCCGACGGTCTGGCCCCGGTGGCCGGCGTGGCCGTCGCCTTGGTCTATGGCTCAGTTGCACGAGGCAACGAAGATGCCACGTCCGACGTAGACCTGCTGGTGATCGGTGATGTGGAGCCCGCGGCGCTGGATCGTGTGTTGCTGCGTGCGGAGCGACTCCTCGAACGTGACGTGAACGCCACCATCCTCAGCAAGGCGGAATGGCGCGATCGCGTAGAGCGGCGGCAGGCGTTCGCTTTGGACGTCTTGAACGGGCCGAAGATCTTTCTCCTTGGGGACGAAGATGGACTTCGATGACCTGCTCCGGGCGCGAGTGGTCGAAGCCTGCGACGTAGGGATCGAGGAAATCGCCGGGCTCATGCGGGTGGCCCAAAGAGACATCGTGACCGCGTCGAGCTTGATGCAGACCGACCTCGATTGGGCGTTCGCCGTCGCCTACAACGCCATTCTGCAGAGTTCGGTGGCCTTCATCGCGATTCACGGCTTCAGGCCTCACGCTCGCAACAAGCACTTCAACACCTTCCGGTTCATGTCGGCGGCGCTCCCCGACGAGAGCGACACCATCGCTCGCTTGCAGCGATTCCGAAAGAAGCGTCATGCGGCGGTGTATGAGCAGCCGGGGCTGATCGGTGCCCAGGAAGCGGGCGACATCATCGAGTTCGCTGGACGCTACGTCGGCATGATCGCGGACCGCATGCCCTTGGAAGTGCGGGAGCGGCTACGCGAAGGATGACCCTGCGCCAAAACTCAAACCGAAGTCCGATGGCATCCGGCTCAAATCCCGAGACAATCGTTCCACGATCCAATACGCATCATTTTTGGTACAATCGAAATGGACGATGTCAAAGGACGGGAGAGCTACGCGAGGACTGGTGCGAGGAGGAGGGCGATGGATCCGAAACACGTGGGCACGGACTTTGATGGTTTCTTGCAGGAGCATGGCCTGCTCGAGGACGCCCAGGCCGTCGCGGCGAAACGGGTCATCGCCTTTCAGATCGCCGAGGAGATGAAGCGGCACAACCTGAGCAAGTCTGAGATGGCGCAGCGCATGCGCACCAGCCGGCCGGCGGTGGATCGGCTCCTCGATCCCGCCAACCCATCGGTGACTCTCTCGACTCTCGAACGCGCGGCGACTGCGGTCGGCAAACGGCTCATCGTGACGCTGTCGTAGGGCACTATGGGCTGGAGGTGGCGAACATGGCGACCCGACTAGCGCCGGTGACCCCCGGCGAACTCCTCAAAGAGGAGTTCCTCACCCCCATGGGCATCACGAAGTACCGTTTGGCGAAGGAGATAGGCGTCCCGGCTCAGCGCATCGGCGACATCGTGGCGGGCAAGCGCGCGATCAGCGCCGACACGGATCTTCGGCTGTGCCGCTTCTTCGGCCTGTCGGACGGCTATCGGCTGCGGGCTCAGGTCGCCTACGACACGGAGGTCGCTCGCGAGAAGCTCGCCGGTGTGCTGGAGAAGATCCGGCCGTGGGGGAGCGTTGTGGCGTAGCGGCTTAGTCGAAGACGCCCTGTCTGCCGCCGCTACGCGACGCGCACGCGTCGCACGACCACGTCATGGGCGTCCACTGCCTGGCCGTCCTCCTCCATGCCTCGAAGATGAAGGCTCAGCGCCTCGCGCATGTTCGCCTCGGTCTCCCTCTCGGTGGAGCCGGTAGCGATGCAGCCGGGCAACTCCGGGGCATAGGCGGAGAAGTTGTCGCCCGCCCGTTCGATGACGATCACGATGGTTCTCATCGGCGTTCCACCTCGATGCCGGCCTGCTTCATGATGCTGCCCAGCGTTCCGGCCGCCAAGTCATGACCTGGCTTGCCGGCAACCGTCACCCGGCCGGGCTTTGTCGGGTGCTTGTACTGACGGTGACTCCCGGATTGAGCGACCAGCAACCATCCGTCGTCCAGAAGCAGCTTGATCACGTCTCGTATCTTCATGACAAAGATACCCTAGCCGGGCCATTCCGCGTGGGATATACGCCGAAGGTTTGAGCTTGGCGCTCGGCGCGTGATCAAGTAGCCGCTGCACCCCAGACGAATGCCGCACCGGAGACAAGTTCTCTGCCCGCCGCGCCCGCAGGCGGCATTCGCGCCGCCAGCATCGAATGGCCCGGAGGCGGCACACCGCCGAGTGCCGTTTACCGAGCCATCGTGCCTGACGCCCCTGACGTGCCGGTCTACCTCCCCGTGAGTCTTCCCGCCGGGTTTGCGTTGGATGACGAATTCGTCATCCAAAGGGCGGATGGCCCGCCGATGACCAACCCGACCACCTGGAACGGGATCCTCGGTCGAGACGCCGGACACGGCGCGGCCCTTTCGGACGGTCAAGACAGTATCGTGCTGTGGGTCAATCCGGCCGCGGATTGGGGAGATGGGGTGGAGTTTGCCCCGCTCGATGCCCGCCTGCTAGAAGAGTATGCCGGATCGGGGTCCGAGACCCACTTCTAGAATCGGCCATGGTATCGATGGCGCCCGCCCCCCATCGACTTCAAGAAGCCGTGCACACCCGGGCGCTGGGGCATCTACCCCCAAAGTGTAATTGCGCAGCCGAGTCCGGCGTGGCAATCTCGATGCACGGTTGAAGACGTTGCCAAGCACGTCAACGCCACCGTAGCCTACTCGAAGGGGGGGAGCCCGTCGAGCGACTCGCAGCCAATCCAGCGGCTGGAGGACTCTGATGTGGGTCCATCGCATCCGAAAACCCATTCAGACAGCGCTTTGGAACGCGTGCCAAACAAGCAATGGAGCGCAGATGAAACGAACAGGCATACACATGACGAGACGTTCACTTGTTGTTGGGCTCTGCCTCGCCGTTGTCGTCGCGGTGGGAATGACGCTGGGCTCGTACGCGCTGGTAGGCACCGGCGATGAGGTAGCAGTGGGCCAGTCCGGCCCCGACGGACCGAGCACATCGACTGTCGAAAGTGCCAGTGTCCCCGGTACGGTAGTCGCACGGGTCAAGAACTCCGCCGACCTCGACACCGGGGTGATGGTCATAAGCGTGCCGCTCAATGCGGACTGGAAGAAGCCCGGAAACCTCTACGGTAGCGTGGCCAAGAAGCCCGTTCAGCTAGGTCCGAAAGGCGTACCGGGAATGACACAGGATGCCCTCGGAGGCCAGGCCGGAATCCTCCTGCCCGACGGTCGGCGCGTTCTCTATCACTTCTGGGAGCAATTGGCCGACTTTCCGACCGAAGCACCGGGAGACCCCGTTGTCGAAAACGGGACCCATCTCAGCACGCCCACCGTCCGGTTGTGCGACCTCGACTCCGGGGAGGATCGCCTGATAGTCTCCGGGGCCCGCTCTATGGCCTGGCGAGCCGACGGCATGTTCGCGTATGCCCGGGGTGTAGAGGCTGACTATCGCTACAACATGCCGTACTTGCAGCAGGTGGTTGTCCAGAAGGGGCTCGACGGAACTCCCGAGGTATGGACGTCTAGCACTGGGCAGTACACGG